>CAYVLG010000050.1:0-7564 GCA_964452345.1 uncultured Lachnospiraceae bacterium | reverse complement strand
TGACGGCGCGACAACGACAGGAATTTTTGAAGAAGGCGCGACGAGAACGGTGAACGGCAATACTCTGTCGACTACAATTTCCGTAAAGGACGGCGTGAAGGTCAGTGATTTGAGCGGCTTGTCGTCGGAGATTGTTCTTGAGCAGGACGGATTTACGTTGGTGTCGAGCGGAAGCATAAGCGGAAGCATAACGGGTTCAACGACGATTGGAAGCACATATTCAATCCCGTATAGTTTTTTGACGATTGAACCTGTTTCGGTTTCTAAGCGTGCAACCGGAGGCAGCGCGATTACACCGGATGATCCTGAGAAGGATATTGACAAGGATGATAATAAAGAACCGGACGTTGATGACAACAAGCCGGTGGCAACTCAAAAAACATTTTCCGATGTGCACGACGTAAATCATTGGGGCGCAGAGGTCATCAGCTTTGTGTATGAAAAAGGATTTATGTTGGGTGTTACCGACGAGCTTTTTGCTCCTTTTACGTCTGCCGCGGTGCTTCAGCTGCTTGCATATCACACGTCGGCACTCAAGGGACTTGACGTGGATAAGCCGAGAAACCTTGCAAAATCCGTAACGGTGGAATAAAATAAGTTTTAAAAGATTGTTTATAGGATATAAGCTTTGTAAACGGACAAAAGAGAGGCGGTTTTTAACTGCCTCTCTTTTGTCATAATAGTTCAATTCTCTGATTTATATTTTTCTAAAAATAGAATTATAAAAATCTGATTTGTAAATTAAGCTTTAATTTATATTTTTCGTTTTCTTTGTATACAGACATATAATCGTAGCGATTTGTACTTGGTGTATCAAAACAGGTATAGTCGTATAAATATTGTTCGAAATCGGTTCTGTTGTATATGTGATAGCATACAACCGAGCCGTCTTTTTTTACGACTATATATCCTCCGTTGGCGTCTTCCGCTCCTTCCCAATGTTTTTCCGGGGTCATACCCAATGCACACGCGCATAAAAGTTTTTTGATTTTGTAGGAATACATATTGGGGTTTGAATATCCGAGCAGATTTTGTTTTTGCACATAGTTTACTGCTTTGGAGAGCTGTTTTATTCCGGTTTTGTATACCACCAAGAGTATTTCTTCAATGATATTGGGCATTTTTGAATCGACAAATTCGAGATTTTCTTTAAATTGTGCGGAAATCATTTCTTCAGAGCGTACAATAGTACAACCGACTTCTTTTAAATATCTCATTCTGTCGATTATTTTCGTTCTTGTGTCAATGGCATTTACCGCATACATAATGTCATCGGTACAATTTTCGATTGTGTATATGAAATTTGTTGTTTTACCGGGATTGACAAGCGTAGGAGAAGCACCTAAATAACTCTTTATGGAAAAACCGCATACGGGACTTATACCTGTATGTATATCATAGATTTGAATATCAATGTCTTGCTTATGAGTTGAATCGGCTTTGAGCTTTTTTATATATATTTTGTCAAAAAAGCTGTTGACCTCCGGAATTTCAAACGCTCGTTCTCCGTATGGAATTTTTTTGTAAAGTGTATTTATTATATTTTCAAACTCTTTTCTCGAATATTCTCCCATCAATTCGTTGCCATTGAAAATTTTAATTGTGGTATTATCTGAGAGTGCGGGACGGTATTCCAGTATTTTATCTTGAGTTTCTTCGCGTAATATTTTTAAAATAGGAAAATATACGTTTGATGTGGGATTTAAATCTTTGTCTGCCGCTCTCAATACTCCTTCGTTTAGGAGATAACAAAAAGCATAGATTTCGCTCCATTCTCCCTTATTTCCCTTCAGCATTATCCAAAACCTCCTTAATTTTATTTGCGATAGCACAGATTACGGGCACGGTTACGCTGTTTCCGAATTGCTTGTATAAATGAACGTCTGCAAGTGTAAGCTTGTAGCTGTCTGGAAAACCCTGAAGCCTTGCCCATTCTCGCGGAGTCATTTTTCGTATGCCTTCTTTGTTTATTTCGCCTTTTATATGTGTTGTGGGAGTCAGATCGGTTTGTCTTTTATCTATAATAAGGTTTCTTTCTCTTCCCATTCCGCCGCATACGATAGCACCTGCAACGTCGTCCAATGCTCTGATCTCATATCCGAATCCGTTTCCTTTGGCTTCGTGACGTGCTTTGTGCCGACGCAGTGTTTCCATATAGCATTCGCTCAAATAATATTTTGCGGGTACGGGATTTTCTTCAAGAATATTGCCGATTCTTTTGCTGTTGTCCGTAGGTTCGGGAAATTCGAATTTTTTCGGTGCAATATCATTTCTGAACGCAACAATGTAAATTCTTTCGCGGTTTTGCGGAACACCGAAATTTCTGCTGTTCAGTATCTGTTCAAATACCGTGTAGCCGATTTCTTTCAGTGTTTCTACAATAATTTTAAATGTTTTGCCTTTGTCGTGAACAATCAATCCTTTTACATTTTCGCAAAATATTACTTTTGGCTTGTGTTCGGAGCATATTCTTACAACATCGAAAAACAATGTACCTCTCGACATTCCTTTATAATTGTCGTTAAATCCTTTTCTTTGCCCTGCAAGACTGAAAGCCTGACAGGGAAATCCGGCAAGACAAATATCAAAGTCGGGAATATCTTTTTCATGTATTTTTGTTATGTCGCCTGCAATTTCGGCAGGAGATTCAAAATTAGCCCTGTAGGTTTTTTGTGCATATTCGTCCCATTCGCTGACAAATACGGTTTTGATATCTTGACCGAAGGCTTGTTCGAAACCTAGGCGAATACCCCCGATACCTGCAAACAAATCAATACTTTTAATCATTACCTTTAACCGCCTTTTCGATTAAATTTACACAGAGTTCTGTATTTTTCTTTATGTCTTTGCCCCAAAAACGAATTACGGTCCAACCGTCATTTTTGAGCTTTTCGGTAACTTCTTTATCTCTTGCAATATTTCTTTCGATTTTCGGTATCCAAAATTCCTGTCTTACTTTAAAATCTTTTTTTCGATTTTCCCAATCGTATCCGTGCCAAAATTCACTGTCGCAAAATATTGCGATTTTTTTGCCGACGAATGCAATGTCGGGGCACCCGTATACTGATTTTACATTTTTTCTGTAACGATAGCCTTTTTGCCAAAGTGCTTTTCTTAATATAATTTCTATATCGGAATCTTTATTTTTTATTTTCCGCATATTGAAATGTATTTGTTCCTTCGTTTTAGACATTTTTTCTCAAAATTTAACGGTAGCTTTTTATTGTTTTTTGCTAGATTTCAAGCAATGTACGACAGTATTTTTTCAAGCATATTCTGCGATTGAACGGCGGCGCGGGCAACAAGCTCGGGATATTCCATTTTTGCGCTTCCCGAGGCACTGTCGGAAATTGAACGGACTATGAGGCATTCTATGCCGCCGACATAGCAGACGTGTCCGATTGCCGCTCCTTCCATTTCACAGCATATCGCATTGAAGCTTTTTGAGATAAAATCTTTTTTCTTGATACTGCTTATGAATTGATCTCCCGAGGCTATAATACCGCGCCCGCAGTGAATATTAAGCTCATTTGCCGCGCGTACAGCCGCCTCGGCGAGTGTTTCCGAGGTCGGAAGAATTATTTTGTTTATACCAGAAATTAAACCGACGGGATCTCCGAGCGGTGACGTATCCATATCATGCTGTACAACGCCGTCGGCAACGGCAACGTCAAGCAGGTCAAGCCTGTCCGTCAGTGTTCCTCCGACTCCCGTGTTTATTATGTGCGTTACGCCGTAGTGCACTATCATAGTTTGTGCGCATATGGCGGCAAACACTTTGCCGATACCGCATTTTGCGACAACGGCGTCCTTGCCGCAAAGCGTGCCGCTGTAAAATTCGATTCCGCTTACAGTTTCGGTTTTTATCCCCTCAAGCTTTTTTTTGAGAGCCTCTACCTCGACGTCCATGGCGCCTATTATACCTATTTTCATACTCCGATCTCCTCGTAAATTTCAAGTAATCGCTCCTCGAGAGCGTTTTTTCTTTCGTCAAGCTCCGAAAGACGGACGTAGTCGTATGCCGCGTCTCCCGTCATTTCCGTTGAAATGGCCTCAAGTTCCGCCTCTATTTTTTCCGCTTCTGCGGACAGTCTCTTTATTTTGTTTTGAGCCTTGCGTGCTTCCGCCGCCTGTTTTTTGTTTTGCAGATATGTGTCTTTTTGGGTTAAGGCGGCTTTGTTTTCCGATTTGTCCGCGTCACCGTCCTTTTGAGCGAGTTCCCGCCTCTGTCTGTCGCGTAACAGCTCATCGTAGCCGTTGCCCGACTTGTAAACTTCTATATCGACGGCGGCTCCCGAGGGACAGTCGTTGAGATCAAGCAGACGAGTTGCAAGCTTGCCGAGAAAATATCTGTCATGCGATACGGCGATTACCGTGCCGTCAAATTCCGAGACTGCCGCCTCAAGTGCTTCTCGTGAATCTATATCGAGGTGGTTTGTTGGCTCGTCCAAAATAAGCAGATTGATATCCGACAGTATAAGCTTCGACAGCGTAAGTCTCGCCCGCTCGCCGCCGCTCAGTTCTCCGACGTTTTTGTAAACGTCGTCTCCTGTAAATTTAAAGCGTGCAAGCGTTCCGCGCACGTCGCGCTCGTTGAGTGTCGGATATGTGCTCCAAAGCTCCTCAAGTACGGAATTGCTCGGGGAAAGATTTTGATTTTCCTGGTCGTAATAGCCGACAGTGACGTTATAGCCCATTTCCATATATCCCTCGGTTTCGCGGAGCTTGCCCACGAGAATTTTTATGAGCGTGGATTTTCCGCAGCCGTTCGGACCGACTATGAAAAGTCTGTCTCCGCGCTTTACGGTCAGAGATATTCCGGAGATAAGCTTCGGGGACGCGGGGTAGGCAAAGCCGAGTTCGTGAAGCGTCAGAACGTCGTTTCCGCTTGCCGCCGAGGCGGAAAATCCGAATTTTATACCTTTTGACACCGTGTCGGGACGTTCGACTTTTTCCATTTTGTCAAGCAGCTTTAAGCGGCTTTCCGCAGCAATTATGTTGCGCTCTCTGTTCCAGGCTCTTTGCTGGGCGATATATGCCTCCTGACGGGCAATCTCCCGCTGTTGGTTTTTATAGTGTCTTTCCGCAATTTCACGGTCTATGCGCCTTTGCTCCATGCTCTGCGTATAATTTCCGCCGTACAGCTTCGCTTTGTGATTTTCTATACAGAGGGTTTTGTTGGTTATGCGGTCGAGAAAATAGCGGTCGTGCGATACTGCGAGCACGCATTTTTTATATCCCGATAAAAAGCTTTCGAGCCAGGAAAGGGTATCTGTGTCAAGGTGGTTTGTCGGCTCGTCGAGCATTAGGATATCGGGCTCGCGGCACAGCTCCCTTGACAGCGCAAGGCGGGTGCGCTGTCCCCCGCTGAAGCTTGAAAACGGGCGGTTCATACTGTCATCGTCAAAGCCCATTCCCTTAAGCGTGGAGGCACATCGTCCGCGAAATTCAAGTCCGCCGTCGGCAATAAATTTTTCGTTTAAAGCCGTATATTCCGCGACAAGAGAACCGTGCGTTCTTTCGGAGGTGCCGTTTCCCGACATAAGCTCCTCAAGTTCAGCAAGTCTTTTTTCCGCGCACAGCAGCTCCTTAAAGGAGCCGTACATAATTTCAAGCGCCGTCGCGTTTGCGTCGGCGTCGGAAAACGCGTCGTCCTGCCGCAGTATACCGACGCTTTTATCTTTTGATATATAAACGTTTCCGCAGTCGGGCTCAAGCTCTCCGAGAATAAGCTTGAAAAGAGTTGATTTTCCGCAGCCGTTTTCTCCGATTATACCGAGCCTGTCTCCTTCGTTGACGGAGAAGGAAACATCCGAGAGCACCTTCTTCGTGCCGAAGGAAAGAGATATATTTTCAGTGCTTAAAGCTATCATTTTGTTACCTCAAAGCTTTGTTCTGACTTCCAATGCAACGCCGAGAATACGAGCCTCTCCGGCTTCAAAATCGTCCGTGGAGAGTATTATAGGCTTGTAGTCGTCGTTTTCAGGCAAAAGTCGGATACATTTTTTTACGCGCATAAACCGCTTGACGGTTGCGCTGTCGCCGCCGACAAGACACGCGACGATATCGCCGTTTTCGGCATACTGCTGTTTTCGGAAAAGCACGAGAGAGCCGTCGAGAATGCCGATATTTTTCATGCTGTCTCCGCATATCCTCAAAAAGAAATATTCATCGGCGTCGTCGACCTCGGCATATTCCGTTCCGAGCAGTGCCTCATTTGTTATAATCGGCGCGCCTGCGCGTATTTCACCGATTATCGGCAGTCTTTTTCCGCTGTTTATACCGCCGCCGCGGAGGTCTGTGTGCAGGCGTGCCGATTCGTCACCGAGCAGTTCTCCGAGAGATACTCCGAAAAAATCCGCAATGCGCATCATTTTGTCCACCTTCGGCACGGAGCGGCCGTTTTTCCAATCCGTAAATGTTGAGGCAGGAATGCCCGTTGCCTTTGAAACCTTGTATACGTTTGTGCCGTGAATATCGAGAAGTTCGTGAAAGCGGTTGTAGCTCATAATTTTTCTCCTTTGCGAAGGTTATGAAATCCGAAATCATATATAGTATATTATACATTATTTTTCATATATTGTCAATAACTTTTAATAATTTTGCTTCGGAAAACCGAAATTTGGGTTTTACAGTTTTTTTACACTTCGTCAATACCGAAAATATTTTATTAAAGTATAATTATATAAAAAATTAAAGGATGACAAAATGGGAAAATTTTCGGGAATATTGATATGCTCCGACTTTGACGGAACGCTTGCTCTTAAAGGGCATACGGTTAAAAGGAATATTGACGCCATACGCTATTTTTGCGATAACGGAGGCTTGTTTTCGGTGGTTTCGGGAAGAACCTTTGACTTTTTGCGCTCACGCAGTGACGAGCTTTACTGCAATACTCTCGTCGGCTGTGTAAACGGTACGGTGATATACGATTATAAAAGCGGAGAGCTTATATCCGAGCATTATATGGGAGGCGACATTCCCAAGGCAGTTTCCGAACTGCGCCGCGCGCTTCCCGCGGCAAAAAACTTTCACATTTTTCATAAGAACGGCGAATGTATTATACACGCTTCGACGGACGATTTCGACAGACAGCTTGAAGAGGCGGTTTCAAGCCCCGTACTTAAGCTGCTGATACACGCGGAGCGTCCGTTTACCGACGCGGAGCTTGAAAACGTAAAAATTATTCTCGGCAATGAATACGAGCATTCGCGCAGCTGGACGGTCGGACTTGAGATTCAGAGCAAGGGAATCAACAAGGGCTACGCCGTAAGGAAAATAGCGGAGCATTCGGGGGCGAAAAGGGTTATATGCGCAGGGGACTATGAGAACGACATTCCTCTTCTCGAAGCGGCGGACGTTGCATACGCGGTTGATAATGCGTTTTCGGCGCTCAAGTCCGTGGCAGACCGCATAACCGTTGACGTTGCTGACGGAGCTATGGCGGAAATAATTTCCGATTTGGAAAATGAAATATAAAAAACGAATAAAAAAGCTTCGCACTCCGAAATTCGGAGCGCGGAGCCTTTTTTGGTGTCTTCAGACGTGGAAATAAACCCCCAGT
>CAYVLG010000049.1:0-7641 GCA_964452345.1 uncultured Lachnospiraceae bacterium | reverse complement strand
AGAAAAAATACTTCTCTCGTTATACGAGGAGGATATGCGGCGGAAGTTGGCAAAATATCGGCTCCGCTCGATACGGGGAGAAATTCCGAAGGCGGATTTTTCGGTGTCGGAAAAAGAGTGCCCGTTACAAAAAATAAGTTTGGAATGAAACGCGCAAAGCCGATTAAAAATATTCTTTTGGTTTACCCTCCGTACCGAGAAATGATTGCCGAGACTGCTTCAGGCGGAAAAAAGCTCGCTTTCGGAGACGAAATATTTGGCAAAACGGTACTTTTGCCCGGGGATTTTGAAAAATTTCTTGAGGAGAACAGACCTCAAAATACCGAAAATGCCAATCAAAATATTGCTAATGTGAATGAAAAAACAAATTCCTGTACGAATTAAGTAAATAAAAATTAATAGTTTCGACAAAAAATATCGTTTTTGTGTTGACAAACCGACGTCTTTATGATATAATAGCAGGCAAGAGCGTAATAAATAACGGTTTAATGAAAAGAAAGGTTGTCTATATGAAGGTTGTAATACTTGCGGGCGGCTTCGGAACGAGAATTTCCGAGGAATCTCATCTTAAGCCCAAGCCGATGATAGAGATTGGCGGAATGCCGATACTGTGGCATATTATGAAATACTATTCATCCTACGGCTTTAATGAATTCGTTATTTGCTGTGGCTATAAGCAACAGGTCATAAAAGATTTCTTCAGTAATTATTTTCTTCATTCGTCGGACGTCACGTTTGACTTTACAAACAGCACAAACAGAATGAAGGTTCATAAGACCTATACCGAGCAATGGAAGGTTACCGTTGCCGATACGGGACTCAATACTATGACGGGCGGACGTATCAAGAGAATAAAGAAATATCTTGATGACGAGCCTTTTCTTATGACTTACGGAGACGGAGTTTCCGACGTAAATATAGACGAGCTTGTAGCATTCCATAAGTCGCACGGCAAGCTTGCCACAATGACCGTCGTAAACGCGGGACAGCGTTTCGGCGTTATCGGTCTCGGCAAAGACAACGAGGTTCGCTCGTTCAGAGAAAAAAAGAATGCCGACGGAACACCGATAAACGGCGGATTTATGGTTCTCGATCCGAAGGTACTCGATTATATCGAGGGAGATTCCACCGTGTTTGAAAAATATCCGCTTGAAAAGCTGGCTGCCGACGGAGAGCTTATGGCATACAGACATAACGGCTTCTGGCAGTGTATGGATATGCAGAGAGACAGAGATAATCTCGAAAAAATATGGAATAGCGGAGAGGCTCCGTGGAAACGTTGGGAAGACTGATGCTGGATTTAAGCTTTTATAAGGGGAAAAAAGTACTTGTTACGGGACATACGGGCTTCAAGGGTTCGTGGCTTTGTCATATATTGAAAGATGCGGGAGCGATTGTTACGGGATATTCCCTCGAGCCTCCGACGTCGCCGTCTCTTTTTGAAATGGCGGATATAGCAAGCGGTATGACCTCCTGCATAGGCGATATAAGAGATTTTGAGGCTTTGAAGGCTTGCTTTGACAAAGCAGAGCCGGAAATAGTTTTTCATCTGGCGGCACAGCCTATTGTACGCGACAGTTACAAGGACCCGAAATTTACCTATGAAACCAATGTTATGGGTACGGTGAATATACTCGAATGTGTAAGACTGTCCGGCAGCGTGCATTCCTTCTTGAACGTCACTACCGACAAGGTATATAAGAACAACGAATGGGCTTGGGGCTACAGAGAGGACGAGCCTCTCGACGGCTTTGATCCGTATTCAAACAGTAAATCCTGCTCCGAGCTTGTAACGCACAGCTATAAATCCTCGTTCTTTGACGGAGGAGATATTGCCGTATCTACCGCAAGAGCCGGAAACGTTATAGGCGGCGGCGATTTTGCCAACGACAGAATTATACCCGACTGTGTCCGTGCCGCTCTCGAAAAGAAAGATATTATAGTAAGAAATCCGCATTCCACAAGACCGTATCAGCACGTTTTGGAGCCTGTGTGCGCTTATCTTATGATAGCTCAACGGCAATATGAAAATAAAAACTATGCAGGCTATTACAATGTAGGTCCCGACGACGTTGACTGTTGCCGCACAGGCGAGCTTGTCGATATGTTCTGCTGTGAATGGGGCGAGGGAATGAAATGGGAGAACCGTTCGGATGACGGTCCTCATGAGGCTAATTTCCTTAAGCTTGACTGTTCAAAGCTGAAGTCGGTCTTTGGCTGGAAGCCCGTATGGTCGCTTGAAAAGGCGATCGGCGCGGTTGCGGAATGGTCCAAATGTATGCGTGACGGCGGAGATGTTTCCGCTTGTATGAGTAAGCAGCAAAAAGAATTTTTCGCAAAGAGCGAATGGATAGTAAAATAAATGACAAAAATCAGCGTAGTAATAACGCTGATTTTTAGCGTAAACAGCATTTCGGAGGTGCTTATATGAAGGCTGTCATAACGGGAGCGACCGGAGCCGTGGGCATGGCGCTTATCAGGAAGCTTACGGAGCTCGGAAACGAGGTTGCCGTGCTTTGCAGAAGCTCGTCTCCGCGAAGCTCGAATATCCCCGCAGGGGGCTTGGTAAAAAAAATAGACTGTCCGCTTGATAAAATGAGTTCGCTTGAACTTGACGGCGAGCGGTACGATGTGTTTTTTCATCTTGCGTGGGACGGCACTACGGGTGCGGCGCGCAACGATATGTATTTGCAAAATCTCAATGTAAAATATACTCTCGACGCAGTGTGTCTTGCGAAAAAACTCGGCTGTAAAACGTTTGTGTTCGCGGGTTCGCAGGCTGAATACGGAAGAACCGAGGAAAAACTCTTCTCTCGAACTCCCGCATTTCCCGAAAACGGCTACGGAATGGCGAAGCTCTGCGCCGCTCAAATGAGCAGAACGGTGTGCAGGGAACAGGGGATAAAGCATATCCACGCGCGCATTTTAAGCGTTTACGGCGAATATGACGGCGAGCGTTCGCTTGTTATGTCAACCGTAAAAAAACTGTTAAACGGCGAAAAAACGTCGTTTACGGCGGGAGAGCAGATGTGGGATTATATGTACAGCTCTGACGCGGCGAAGGCTCTCATAGCTCTTGCAGAGGACGGACGCGACGGAGGCATATACTGTCTCGGCAGCGGAGAGGCGAGACCTCTTCGCGAATATATTGAAATGATACGTGACGCTGTCGGCAGCACCGCACCTCTGGGGCTTGGCGAAATACCGTATGCCGACGGTCAGGTTATGTATCTTTGCGCAAATACCGAGGAACTTATAAGAGATACTGGCTACGTGCCGTCTACGAGCTTTAAGGACGGCATAAAGCGGACGGTTGAATGGTATATTAAAAAAGGAAAGACGGAAAAATGAAAAAAATAAGTATAATGGTGCCGTGCTACAATGAGGAAGAAAATGTAATTCCGATGAGTGAGGCACTTGTAAATCAGCTTGAAGCACTTGAAAACTACGATTACGAAATACTTTTTATAGACAATTGCTCGCTTGATACGACGAGAGAGAAGCTTCGCGAAATATGTGCGAAAAACAAAAAAATAAAGGCGATATTCAATTCGAAAAATTTCGGACAGTTCAATTCGCCGTATTACGGACTCTGCCAGACTACGGGAGACTGTACCATAAGCGTATGCTGCGATTTTCAGGACCCCGTCGAAATGATTCCGCGCTTTATCGAGGAGTGGGAAAAGGGCTACAAAATCGTTTGCGCGGTTAAAACCTCAAGCAAGGAAAGCAAGCTGATGTATACTTTGAGAAGCATATATTATAAGCTTGTCAAGAAATTTTCCAAGGTTGAGCAGATAGAGCATTTTACGGGCTTCGGTTTGTATGACAAAAGCTTTATCAAGGTGCTTCGCGAGCTTGGAGACCCGACGCCGTTTATCCGCGGAATAGTTGCGGAACTCGGACCGAAAATAAAGAAAATAGAGTATGAGCAGGCACAGCGCAGAGCGGGAAAAACGAGCAATAATTTTGCCAGTCTCTATGACGCCGCAATGCTGTCGTTTACCTCGTATACAAAAATCGGAGTCCGCCTTGCTTCGTTCTTGGGCATAGCAATGTGCGGAGGAAGTTTTTTTGCGGCGATTGTTTGCCTGATACTTAAGCTTATCAACCCGTATAAATTCTTCACAACGGGTACTGCGGCTGTAATTATGACTACCGTATTTGTCGGAGGACTTATTCTGTTTTTCCTCGGTTTCCTCGGCGAATACATAATGAGTATGAACGCGCGTATTATGAACAGACCTCTTGTTATCGAGGAAGAACGTATTAATTTTGACTGAAGATTATAACCGAAGGGGACCGTCTCGGAAGGGGCGGTTCTTTTTGACTTTCTTTTACATAACCGTATTGCAGTGAATATAAAAGTGAATAATTATTAAAATATTCACTTTTCGGCTTGACATAGGGCGTAAATAGTTATATAATTATATGTAATATGGGTAATTGTGCCCACGGTGAAACAGACATCGAAAGTTGATTGAAAGGACGCCGTTTTACGGCGGTATGATTTTATGGCACAGCTTAAGAGACGAGAGGCAAGAGAGATAATTGTAGGATTGCTTTTTGAGACCGAATTTAAGCCTGACGAGGATATAAACGGCATTTTTGCGCTTGCCGTCGAGGACAGAGAAATTCCCGCGGACGATTATGTAAGGCGCGTATATTTCGGAATTTACGATAATGTTGCCGAAATAGACGGGATTATAGGCAAGCATTCAAAGGGTTGGAGAACTCAGCGTATGTCGAGAATGTCCCGCTCCGTGCTCCGCCTTTGCGTATACGAAATGCTTTATGAAAAGGAAATTCCGTACAGCGTGTCGATAAACGAAGCAGTCGAGCTGGCAAAAACATTTGACGACGATAAGGCACGCCCGTTTATAAACGGAATACTCAATTCAATTAAATGCGAGCTCGAACAGCAATGAAAAGCTGTTTTGTAGGCATAGATACAAGTAATTATACGACATCCGCGGCGATTTGCGACGGTGACGGAAAAATCGTTGCGAATCTTAAAATTCCGCTTTCAGTAAAGGTCGGAGAGCGCGGACTTCGTCAGTCGGACGCGGTATTTGCTCATATTAAAAATCTCCCCGAGCTGATGGAGCGTCTCTCCGAGGCACTTAACGGATATACTCCGCTTGCCGTCGGTGTTTCGGAAAAACCGAGGGATACTGAAGGCTCGTATATGCCCTGTTTTCTTTCGGGAAAAAGTGCGGCATATGCTTTTTCGGCGGGGTGCGGTATACCTTTGTACGGCTTTTCGCATCAGAACGGACATATAATGGCGGCAATGTATTCGGCGGAGAGAACGGATTTGCTGAATGCGGAGCGTTTTCTCGCGTTTCACGTATCGGGAGGCACGACCGAGGCATTGCTTGTAAGACCTGACGGCTCACGGTTTTCGGTTGAGCTTGTCGGTGCGACGTTGGATATAAACGGCGGTCAGGCAATCGACAGAGTGGGAGTGGCAATGGGATTTTCCTTTCCGTGCGGGTGTGAGCTTGAACGTCAGGCGGCGTCCTTTAACGGGAAAATATATAAGCACCCCGTTTGTGTACGCGACGGAAGCTGCAGCCTTTCGGGGCTTGAAAGCATTGCGCTGAGACTGTATTCGGAAAGCGGAGACAGAGCGGCAGTGTCGGCATTTGTGTTTGATTTTCTCGGCGAAACGCTTGAGCGGATGTGCTCCGATATTATAAAAAAATACGGAAGAATGCCCGTGCTTTTTGCGGGCGGAGTTATGTCTAACAGGCTGATGAGAAGCAGGCTGTCGAGGTCGTTCGACGCATATTTTTCGGAACCTGAATTTTCGGCGGATAACGCCGCCGGAACGGCACTTTTGTGCCGAAACGAATTTTTGAGGATTAAGGGTGAAGTATGAACGTTACCGACGCTTTGAGCGTATCTCAGTTAAACGGATACGTTAAGGCTCTTATGGAGCAAGACGATTTTTTGAAATCTGTTGCCGTCAGCGGAGAAATATCGAATTTTAAGCGTCATTCGAGCGGACATATATATTTTACTCTCAAGGACGGTCAGTCGGAAATATCCGCGGTAATGTTCCGCGGAGCGGCTCAGCGGCTTACCTTTGCGCCGTCGGACGGAATGAGCGTTACTGTGTACGGGAGCGTAAGTGTGTATGAGGTATCGGGCAGATATCAGATATACGTAGGGAATATGACGGGCAACGGAGCGGGAATGCTTTACGAACAGTTCAAACGTCTTTATGAGAGACTTCGTTCCGAGGGGCTTTTTGAGGAAGCAAAAAAGAAAAAATTGCCGCGTTTTCCTAAAAAAATAGGAATAGTCACGTCTCCGACGGGAGCCGCGGTAAGAGATATGATAAACGTAACCGGAAGAAGATATCCTTCCGCGGAAATACTTATTTGCCCCGCGCTTGTACAAGGTGCGGAGGCGCCCGACGATCTTTGCAGGGCGCTTGCCTGGCTTGACGGAGCGGGAGAGTGCGACGTTATAATCATAGGCAGGGGCGGAGGCTCGATTGAGGATCTTTGGGCATTTAACGACGAAAGAGTTGTAAGAGCGGTTGCGGCGGCAAATACACCTATTATTTCGGCTGTCGGTCACGAAACGGATACGACGCTTTGCGACTATGCTGCCGATGTTCGCGCGCCTACGCCTTCGGCGGCGGCAGAATTGGCGGTGCCTGACCGACGCGAGCTTATTCAGCGGGCAGATACAGCAGATGAAAAGCTTGCCAGAGCAGTAAAACGGATTTACGAGACGTATTGCTCTAAGCTTAACGCTTATGAAAGAAGCCTGAATGCAACATCGCCCAAGGCGAGGCTGAAGGCTATGAGAGATAAAACCGCGTCATACGGAGAGCTTATCGACGTGAAATTAAATGCGGTGCTCAAGGACAGACGCCGCCGTTTCGAGGGTTCCGTCGCTCGGCTTGAGGGAGTAAATCCTATGGCGGTGCTGAAGCGCGGATACGGAATGGCGTTTGACGCCGAAGGACGTATAGTCTCGCATATTGACGGTGTAGCGGAGGGCGACGGAATATCGGTTCGCGTTTCCGACGGATATATAAATGCACGCGTAAGCGGTAAAGAAACTGTGGTCGGCGATTGATTTGGAGGAAAAATGGCAGAGAATAAAACAAAAGATTTGGAAAAATACGATATTGAAACTGCGCTGAAACGCTTGGATGAGGTTGCCGATATGATGTCGCGTGAGGGTACGGGGCTCGAAGAGGCGCTGGCACTGTACGAGGAGGGCGTGGCTCTCGTAAGACTGTGCAACAAAAAGCTTGAGAATGCGGAAAGAAAAATCAATGCGCTGAAAATGACGGCGGACGGCGAGCTTGAGGAGACACCCTTTGACGGCGTTTCCGACGTCAGAGGAGAATAAAATGGAAAATGAGTACGGTACTTTAAAAGCGGAAATGCAAAAAAGCTCCGACGCGGTTGAGGCGGAGCTTGAAAAATATATAAGCGATACCGATACCGATTACGGCATTATTTTTGAAGCGGAGAGATATTCGCTTCTCGGAGGCGGTAAAAGAGTGCGCTCTTTTATTGTCAACGAATGCTGCCGAATGCTGGGCGGAGATATGAGTGCGTCTCTTCCTTTGGCGTGCGCGGTCGAAATGGTGCATACCTATTCGCTTATTCA
>CAYVLG010000048.1:0-7682 GCA_964452345.1 uncultured Lachnospiraceae bacterium | reverse complement strand
CGTTCATAAGCGATATGAGATACAAAATATTTCCCAACGCCGCTTCACCCGAAACTCTTTCCCAGATAGGATATACGGCAAATTGGAGTACGACATTCATAAGCACGAGTCCCATAACGCTCCAAACGGAGTCGGAGAGTATTTTTTTCTTTTGCTCCATAAAAGACCTCCGATATTCAATCGTTAAGCAAAACACATTATATCACAAAATGCGTATTTTGTCAATAGCCGTCAAAGCTTACTGCCGTCTCGGCTAAATCTTTTTCTCCTCCGAGCACATTTGTTCGTTTGCTATTGCGAGAATTTTTGACAGTCTGCCGTTAAGTCCCGATTTGGTTATCGGAGGATTATGAAGCATAGCCAGCTCGGAGAGCGTGGCAGAGTCGTTTTCGAGTCTTAAACGTGCGGTATACTCCAATTCCTCGGAAAGCAGCTGCGATTTTCCCGTTTCGTAAAGATAATTTATCGCTTCTATATGCTTTGCCGCCGCGCCGACAGCGCGGGAAATGTTTCGCGTTACGCAATTTGTGGCGCGGTTTTCGTTGTTTCTTATATCCCTCTCGATAACGGCGTTCGTCATATCGAAGCTTGCTCTGACGGCTCCGAAATAGTACAGCAAATCGGCTATTTTCGTATTGCTTTTATAATACAGTCCGATTCTGTCCCCTCGCGTTATTTTTCCCGGCAAGGCGACGTTCTGCTCAAGAAGGTGTGCCAAAAGCTCCGCCCGATTTTCACCGCGCACCGATATTTCAAGATGATATCCGCTTTTTGGCTTTGATACTGCGGCGCAGGCAAGAAACACACCGCGCACAAAGTGTCCCTCGCATTCGCGGCACCTGAAGCCGACGGCAGAGGAAACGCTTTCCGCGGTACCGCCGTCGATTGACGAATAAATACCGATTAACGCCTTTGAGGCAAATTCCACGGCATACGCCCTGTGACCTCCGCGCGGCACGCTTTTTATATCCGCCGCGCTTTTATCCGAAAACACCGACGCCGCAAGATATGACGCACGCTCGGCATCTTTCCGCCTGTAAAAAAGCGCGGTGCTTTTTTCGGTCGTTTCGTCAAAACGGCAGGCATACGCCAAACCGCAAAGCAGTGCCTTGCGGCAGCAGCTCTTATTTGTTTCAAAATCGTAAAGCTCCTCGGCAATTATGTCCGTAAGCGAAGGCTGATTCCCGGTTGTCATTTTATCACCTCTACCTCACGCTCAAGCTCTATGCCGTATTCCGCGTACACTTTTTCCTTAACCGCTTCCTCTAATCTCATAACGTCGTCAAAACTTGCGTTTCCTCTGTTGACAATAAAGCCCGCGTGCTTTTCGGACACCTCGGCGCCGCCTATACGCAGTCCTTTAAGCCCGCACGCCTCTATCAAGCGTCCCGCATAATCTCCGACGGGACGTTTGAAATAGCTCCCCGCGCTTGGGTATTCGAGAGGCTGTTTGCTTTTCCTCTGTTCGGCGAGCACCTTCATTTTTTCAAGCACGCGCACCTCGTCGGTTGTCTCAAGCGCAAATTCGGCGTCCAGGCAAAGCAGTGATTTGTTTTTTTTGTATATGCCGTCTCTGTACGAAAAACAATGCTCCGCTATCTCAATTATGTTGCCGCTGTTCCTGTCGTAAGCACGGCTTTTAAGCGTAACATCCTCCATACATTCACCGTAAGCACCCGCGTTCATATACAACGCGCCGCCGACGCTTCCGGGTATTCCCGACGCAAACTCCAATCCCGACAAACAGTTTTTTGCCGCATACGAAGCAAGCCGTACAAGTCCCGCTCCCGCCTCGGCGGTAATACGGTTATCTTTAACGCTCATTTGATTCAAACGATGTGTAAAAATTATTGCTTTATCTATATATCCGTCAAAAACAAGCGTATTGGAGCCCTTGCCCACGGTAAAAAAGCAAATTCCGAGCCTATCCAAAAGACGCACCGTCTCCGCAAGCTGTTTTGAACTTTCCGGGAAAATCGCAATCGAACACCTTCCGCCTATTCGAAAGGTAGAAAAGCTCTTAATCTCACAATCTGTTTTATATTCTATCCCGTTTTTTTCAAGCCCGCAAAGCAATTCTGCGGACATCATATATTATCACCCGTCAAAAAAGCATATATGCCGTCATAGCTGTCAGCGGTATACGCCGGCTTCATATCCTCCGGGCATTCCTTCCCGAACGGATTGTACCAACAGGTATCGATACCGAAATTTATTCCGCCCCTTATATCGGAGGTAAGAGAATCCCCGACTATAACAGCCTTATTTTTATCAAAACCGTCTATATTTTCGGCGACGTGTTCAAAATACCCGAGCGCGGGCTTTTCAAATCCGACGCAGTCGGAGATAAATATACCGTCAAAATATTTATCTATTCCGCAGCGTGCGTATCTGCCCTTCTGTATAAATTCGACGCCGTTTGTCACTATGTACATTCTCGCCTTTCCCTTCAGGGCGCGAAGCATTTTTTCGGCTCCATCAAGCACGTAGCCCTTTGTGGAAAGAGCATTCATATAAGTATCTGCCATTTTGCGGGCGTCCGCGGAAATTCCGAGAGCCTCCAGGAAAAGCTCGAAACGTCGGTAAAGCAGCACCTTTTTTTCGATTTCTCCTTTTTCAAGCTTTTTCCATAGACTCAAATTAATTTCGCTGTACAGCTTTACCCTGCCGTCAGTCGGTTCTATACCGTATGCGGTCATCGCCTCACAGATTGCCTCATACTCGCTTTTGTGAAAATCAAGCAGAGTTTCGTCGGCGTCAAAAAGAATTATACCGTATTTCATTAAAGCGGTCTCCCCTTTATTTTTACTTGTTATTTAATATTATACTATGTTTTGCGTAAATTTTCAACAGGTACACAAAAATTAATAAATAATACTTGAAAAAAATACTCATATGCGGTATAATAATATAATGTACGGTTATATAAATACGCGGGAGACGTTAAAATGAAAAAAACTTTAAAAATAGGACTTCTCGGCTTCGGAGCAATGGGTAAGGTACACGCATATGCGGTCAATAATTTAAAATATTATTATTCCGAGCTTCCGTTTGACGCCGAAATACTCGGGATATGTACCACAAGCGAGCAAAAAAGCGCGTGCATTGCGGATAAATTCGGCTTTAAGCTGGCGGCTGACAACGAGGATATGCTCATAAACAATCCCGAAATAGACGTAATAGATATATGCACGCCGAACGTTTTCCATTATTCGACCTTAAAAAAGGCTGTCGCGGCGGGAAAACACGTATACTGTGAAAAACCGCTCTGCACCAACGCCGATGAAGCGGAAGAAATCGCACGTCTGGCTCAAAGTAAGGGATTGATATGCAACGTTGTTTTCAACAACAGATTTATCGCTCCGATTATGCGCGCAAAACAGCTTGTCGACGAAGGACGCATAGGACGCGTTCTTTCGTTTTCCGCCGAATATCTTCCCAACAGCTGTACGGACACGGAAAAGCCTGCCGGCTGGAAGCAGAACCGCGACGTATGCGGCGGCGGAGTGCTTTTCGACCTCGGCTCGCACGTAATAGATCTTATATATTTTCTCTGCGGAAAATTTGATTCCGTCAGCGGAGCTTCTCAAATAGCCTATCCCGCACGGTGCGGCGCAAACGGCGAGGCTTGGAGCACGAACGCCGACGAAGCCTTTTATATGACGGCAAAGCTTTGCTCGGGAGCAATGGGAACAGTTACCGTAAGCAAGCTTGTCAACGGCGCAAACGACGACCTGAACATTGCCGTGTACGGCGAGCGCGGTTCCCTGAAGTTTTCGCTTATGCAGCCTAATTTTCTGTATTTTTACGACGCGTCCGAAAAGCCGTCGGTTCTCGGAGGCAACACGGGATACACGGCAATAGAATGCGCTGGAAGATATCCCGCTCCCGGCGGAGCGTTCCCCGCTCCGAAGGCACCGTCCTCCTGGATACGCGGTCATGTCGAAAGTATGTACGAATTTTTAAATTCGGTATATACGGGTATTCCGCACGCTCCGAGCTTTAACGACGCATACCACGTTCAGGCGGTAATGGAGGCGGCGTATATATCGGATAAAAGCGACGGAAAGTATATAAACGTCAGACAATAATCCGAAAGGAGCAAAGTATGAGAATAATCGGAATTACAGGTCCTTCGGGTTCGGGAAAAACACTGCTGACGGAGGAAATATCAAAGCTTGGCATTCCGACCGTCAACGCCGACGAGCTTTATCATTCAATGCTGATCCCCCCTTCCGAATGTCTCGATGCAATACGCCTGAACTTCGGAGACGGTGTTTTTAACGTCGGAGGAGAACTTGACAGAACGGCTTTGGCAAAAATCGTATTTTCTGACGCCGAAAAGCTCTCGCTGTTAAATTCAACCGTACTCGATATGGTTATCGGCAAAATAAGAAAAATGATAAAAGCATTTGAGAACAGCGGAGAGGACACCGTTGCCGTCGACGCGCCGACGCTGATTGAATCGGGTTTTAACAAGGAATGCGATACAGTTATTTCGGTTCTTTGCCCCGCCGAAAAGCGAATTGCTCGGATATCGGAGCGTGACGGTATATCGCGCGAGCAAGCCGAGGCGCGGATAAAGGCGCAAAAGGACGACGGCTTTTATATAACGAAATCCGACTATACCGTCAGAAACGACGGCACGGAAGAACAATATGCCGAAAAAATCAAAGAGCTTATCAAAGCACTTGAACTAAAAGCCAAATCAACCGAAAGGAAAAACCGAAAATGAAACCTTCTCTTCGGCGCTTTGCCGTTATAACGCTTATACTTGTCATCGCTATACTGCTCGGCTTCGCCGTAGACTTAATTTGGAACGGAGCCGAAAAGCACTCGCACCCGGACGATTATCTGCAGTACGTAAGACAGTACGCCTACGAATACAATATTCCCGAATCGGTCATATTCGCCGTAATAAAGGTCGAAAGCGATTTTGACAAGAATGCGGAATCCGTTGCAGGTGCAAGAGGGCTTATGCAAATGCTCCCTTCCACTTTCGCGTGGCTGACGTCCGACGAGCATCTCGGAGAGCACCTTGACAAGAGCGAGCTTTTCGAGCCCGAGGTCAGCATAAGATACGGTACATACTATCTGAATTATCTTTATCAAAAATTCGACAGAAATATGAATACCGCGCTTGCGGCGTACAACGGCGGCGAGGGCAATGTTGCAAAGTGGCTGGCGGACGGCGAATATTCCGACGGCAACGGCGGCTTGAAAAAAATCCCTTTTGAAGAAACGGAAAACTACGTAAAAAAGGTCAACAAGGAAATTGAAAATTACAAAAACTTATATTATTCCGAAGGTAACGAGGTAAACGAAGAATGAAAAACGATGAACTGATTTACAAAAAGCATACGGTTTACGAAAAAGCGGACAAAGAACTCGTCGACGCCGCATACACATACGCCGAAGGCTACAAAAGCTATCTTGACGGCGGAAAAACCGAAAGAGAGGCATTAAAACTCTCCGTCGAAATGGCAAAAGCACACGGCTTCCGCGAATATAAGCTCGGAGACAAAATAAGCAAGGGCGACAAGCTCTACTACAACAACAGAGGCAAAAATCTTTTTGTTTTCTCGGTCGGCTCCGAAGATATAAACAACGGTATAAGAATTACCGCGGCACACATTGACGCACCGCGCATAGACCTTAAGCAGTGCCCTCTTTACGAGGACGGCGGAATGGGTTTTTTCAAAACGCACTATTACGGCGGAATACGTAAATATCAGTGGGTAGCAACCCCTCTCGCGCTTCACGGCGTAATTGCGCTGAAGAACGGTGACGTTTTGAACATATGTATCGGAGAAAACGAAAACGACCCCGTATTTTATATAAACGATTTGCTTCCTCATCTCGGACGCGAGCAAGCCAAGCTTCCGCTTTCCGAAGGAATAAAGGGCGAACAGCTCAACGTACTCATAGGTTCCCGTCCTTTCGGCGAGGACAATTCGGTAAAGCTCGGAATTTTAAATATTCTCAACGAAAAATACGGCATATGCGAAGAGGATTTCCTCTCCGCGGAGCTTTGCGCCGTTCCTGCGGCAAAGGCAAGAGACGTTGGCTTTGACAGGTCGATGATAGGCTCTTACGGTCACGACGACAGAGTCTGCGCGTACCCCGCTCTCACCGCTCTTCTTGAAAATTCGGACAGCGAGCACACGCTTATGTGCATACTTGCCGACAAGGAAGAAACGGGAAGCGACGGTCCGACGGGTATGCAGTGCGATCTTATGCTTGACATCATAAACGAGCTTGCCGCAAATCTCGGCGGAAACGCCGCGGCAATACGTGCAAATTCAAAATGTCTTTCCGCAGATGTTTCCGCGGCATATGACCCCAATTTTCCCGAGGTATTTGAAAAGCAAAACACGCCCCTGCTCGGCTGCGGCGCGGTATTCACAAAGTTTACGGGCTCGGGCGGAAAATCCGGAACAAACGACGCAAATGCCGAATACATAGGCTGGCTCCGCTCCGTTCTCGCAAAGGACAATGTCGTTTGGCAGGCGGGAGAGCTCGGCAAGGTAGACTGCGGAGGCGGCGGAACCGTTGCAAAGTATATATCAAAGCACAATATCGAAACTATCGACCTCGGCGTCCCCGTCATCTCGATGCACGCTCCCTACGAGGTAATTTCAAAGGTGGATATTTACGAAACCTTCCGCGCCGTATGCGCGTTTTATAAATACTGATTTTAAGAGGATCTGATGTTAGACAGACTTAAAGAAGCCGAAAAACGTTATATATCGATAGAAAAAGAGCTTGCCGAGCCTAATGTCTTTTCAAATCAAGAGCGTTTTACCGCGCTTATGAAGGACTACAAACAGCTTACTCCGATCATAGAAAAATACCGCGAATACGAAAAGACCGCCGAGGAAAATTCGCAGGCGCGCGCTATGCTTGACGAGCCTCTCGACTCCGAAATGAAGGAGCTCGTATCGGAGGAGCTGAAGCAAACGCGTACAAAAATGGATACTCTTCTCGACGAGCTTAAGCTGCTTTTGCTTCCGCGCGATCCGAACGACGATAAAAACGTAATGGTGGAAATACGAAGCGGAGCGGGCGGCGAGGAAGCCGCGCTGTTTGCGGGAGTGCTTTACAGAATGTATACGATGTACGCCGCGTCTGCCGGCTTTAAGGTTTCGCTTATGAACGCCAACGAAACCGAGCTGGGCGGCTTCAAGGAAATAACCTTTATGATTGAGGGTGACGGAGCATATTCTCGCTTCAAATTCGAAAGCGGAGTTCACCGTGTTCAGCGCGTGCCCGAAACAGAGGCTCAGGGACGTATACAAACGTCCACCGCAACCGTTGCGGTATTACCCGAAGCCGAAGACGTGGAAATAGAAATAAATCCAGCGGATATAGTAATAGAATCCTGCAAGTCGAGCGGTGCGGGCGGTCAGCATATAAACAAAACCGAATCCGCCGTAAGACTTACGCACAAGCCGTCGGGCATAGTTATAGAATGCCAGGAGGAGCGCAGTCAGTTCAAGAACAAGGACAAGGCGCTTAAAATGCTGAAAACAAAACGGTACGATATAAAGCAAAGAGAGCAGAACGAAAAAATCGCCTCCGACAGAAAAAGTCAGGTCGGCACGGGTGACAGAAGCGAGCGCATACGAACCTATAATTATCCGCAGGGACGTATTACCGATCACCGAATAGGTCTTACGCTG
>CAYVLG010000047.1:0-7736 GCA_964452345.1 uncultured Lachnospiraceae bacterium | reverse complement strand
GTATGCGGAGATATCGGTTATCTCCTTTGCCTGTACCCATTTGCCCTCCTCGGGAATGGGCGCGGGTCCGTGATCGGGTCCCTTTGCAACGACGCACATCTTCTGCACTTCTGCGCTCATTGCGTATTCGCAAGAAAATTCTTTGCTCATTTTTTATCTCCTTTAATATAAAAATTTAAAACTTTTTTATCAACGGCTTAACCGCGTCGGAATAAAGCTTTCCTATAAAACGCGCGCCGTTTTCATTGGGGTGAACCCCGTCAGCCGAATAATAAAGCCTTTCGGGCTGACACTTTAATGCCTTTTCGAATTCCCTGTCAAGCGGAACAAAGACATCGGCAAATTCATCCGCAAGCTCTCTTATGGCGGGAAGCACCGCTTCAAGCTCTTCTCTCATACCATCGTGAGGCTGTACGTCGAGAAGGTACGGCGAGAGCATAACGATTTTCGCATTCGTCTCGTTTTTCAGGCGTTTGAGAATACAGCGGTAATTGAGAATAAGCTGTTCGTTTGTCGTGCTTACGCGCTGCACCTCGATATGTCTGTGCCATATGTCGTTGATTCCTATAAGCACCGAAACGATATCGGGCTGAAACGCTATTGCGTCGGGATACAGACGGTCAAAAAGCTGTCCGGTTCTGTTTCCGTTTATGCCGAAATTTATAAACTCAAAATTTTTATCGGGAAAATCGGCGCTTATGTTTTCGGCTGCATATTTCGGATATCCCTTTCCGAGCTCGTGATAATTTCTTTTGTCACGTCCTGCGTCGGTTATGCTGTCGCCCTGAAACAAAATTCTCATATTTGCCCCCTTATTTTACGATTTCTCCGTAAACCGCACCAAATGCGCACGCGGCGTTAGCCTCATCCGTATCTATGTGCATTGCAAGTGCATAGCTGTCGCTGACTCTGACGACAACATCGCCGAATATGAGCGGACGAGCCGTGTCAAGCCTTACGTTTACAATATCCTTATCCTTAACGCCGAATACCTCCGCGTCCGCAGTCGTCATATGTATGTGGCGCTTTGCGGCTATAACACCTTCGGCAAGCTCAATCTTTCCGCACGGTCCCTCAAGCACACAGCCGACGCTTCCTGCAATATCGCCCGATTCTCTCACAGGCACTCCGGCAAGTCCGACGGTTCTGGCGTCCGTCAGGGACAGCTCAACCTGATTGGCTTTTCTTTCGGGTCCGAGAACGCTCGCCTTGATAGCTCCTTTCGGACCTATTACGGTTACTTTTTCCTCGCACGCGAACTGACCGGGCTGGCTGAGATTTTTCTTGTTTGTCAGAGTATGTCCCTTACCGAAAAGCGTTTCGACCGCCTCGGCGGTGAGATGAACGTGTCTGGCAGACGTTTCAACCAAAAAATTTGCCATTTTCTTTACCTCCCCAAGCTATTGAAATATCAAAATGCTTACGCTCTTATAATTATAGCACATTTTTTTTCGATTGTAAAGATTTAATTCCGAGATTTATGTAAATAATATTTGAAAAAAGTATATTTTTCGGAGGCAGATTGGGCAATGAACGGAGAAAATCGCATTTCGGACGGCTCGGTAGTAACAAAAGAAGGCGGTATACACTGCCTTTCGATAATCGGACAAATCGAAGGGCACTACATCGCGGGCGACGGACAAAAAACGACAAAGTACGAGCATATTATTCCTCTGCTCGTCGATATAGAAGAAAACGACGGCATCAAGGGCTTGCTCATTATTCTTAACACGATGGGCGGCGACGTCGAGGCGGGACTTGCGTTATCGGAGCTGATAGCCTCAATGAAAAAGCCCACGGTCTCACTCGTGCTCGGCGGCGGACATTCGATAGGAGTACCTCTTGCCGTTTCGGCAAAAAAATCATTTATGGTTCCCTCTGCCACCATGACTATACACCCCGTCCGCATAAACGGTCTGGTTCTCGGCGCGCCTCAAACCTTCAGGTATTTTGAAGAAATGCAGAACAGAATAATAAAATTCATATGCGCCCATTCCAATATTAATGGAGATAAAATACTCGAGCTTATGATGCGTCCCGACGAGTTGGCAACGGATGTCGGCTCGATAATCAACGGCACGGAGGCTGTCAAATACGGCATAATCGACCAAGTCGGAGGTCTTTCCGACGCTATCGGCGAGCTGAAAAGAATGAGTAACGCTTCGCTTTGAAACAACTCAAAAACCGCTTTGGAGCTTTTTATCTCCAAAGCGGTCGTATTTTATTTTTCTGCTTCCGCATTCTTTTTTCTGCCGATAACGTCGATACGGATAATTCCCGTAACAACGGATATCAGCGTAAACAGCTCGCACGCCACTCCCGCATAAGAACGTACAAGTGCATTGTAAATAAGCCACGCCATTCCCGTACAAAGCGTCAGTATACGCAAAAGCGACGTTCTGCTGCTGCCGTATGCGAAGGTCGAAACCGTTTTTGCGATACCGCTCAGCAGGCTTTTCGGTCCTTCCCACGTAAACAGTATAAATATCAGAATTACCGCACTGAAAATATATCTTGCCGCCATGGTGCTCTTTTTGCGCTCCACCATATAGGCAAAAGTCATATTGCGGGTACTTCCGATTATATTCATTGCCATTCCGGTATACGCTCCGAGCATAAAATACTGAACCGCAAAAAGCATTTCGTTCGCCGTACGGAAAATCATAATATTTCTGTGCTTCTTGCACTGAAACGCCAAAATAGCCGCAATTATTCCGAGAATGCCTACGCCCTGCTTGACAATTTCCCATATACTTATTTCAATACCGAAAAAATTCATTTTCTTTTCCCTTTCCCTTGCTTTTTTACCTTTAATATGATACAATAAAAAGCACAAAATGTCAATATTTGTTCGAAATGTTTCAAAATGAACATTGAAGAGAACACGGAGGCGCTATGGTTTTAAACGAACGGCAGGCAGGGATTGAAGAATACCTAAACGAGCACATACACGCAAGCGTAAGAGAGCTTGCGGCTCATTTTTTCGTATGCGAAATGACGATACGGCGCGATCTGCGTGAAATGGAGCAGGCGGGCTATCTCAGAAGATACAACGGAGGTGCGACGCGGCGTGAGGAAAACGGGCAAGCTCCGTTTTCGGCGCGTATGCTTTTGCACGCCGACCACAGACCGCAAATCGAGCAGGCGGTCCGCCCTTATCTGAAGGACGGCATCTCGGTCTTTATCGACAGCTCATCGACATGCCTTTACATCGTGCCCCTGCTCGGGGAATACCGCGACGTGCATATGATTACAAATTCTCTTTACGCCTGCTCAAGCGCGGCGGAGCACCACGTCCGCTGTACGCTGGCGGGAGGAAATATCTGCGAGCGCGACCTCTGCACGGTGGGCGCGGATACCGCCGTATTTCTCGAAGGAATAAACTCGGATATCGCCTTTTTCTCACTTCAGGCCATTTCCGACGACGGAAAAATAACCGACGGCGACGCGGAGCAAACGGCAGTACGCAAGGCAGTTTTAAAAAACTGCCGTCAAAGCGTAATACTGCTGGACGAAAGCAAGTGTCACAAAACGTGTCTTTATACCTTTTGTCATTCATCGGAGGCAGACAGAGTCATATATATTTGATTTTAATACATTTTTTGACGTGTTGTGACGTAAAAGTGACGGTAATGTGTGAATAAAATGATAAAAATTGTAAATACATCTTGCTTTTTGCGTGCTAATGTGGTAAAATACTTTTATATTATTAAAAAAGGAGATTTGCTATCATGAACAAGAAAATCGACAGCTTTTTCAAGATCAGTGAGCGCGGATCGTCGGTAAAAACCGAAATCATCGCAGGACTGACCACCTTCTTTGCAATGGCGTACATCGTCGTTACAAACCCCAACCAGATTGTCGGCTTCAACTTCGGCGGCGACTTCGATACCATTTGGAATGCGGTATACGTTGCTTCGCTTCTCGTTGCTGTAGTCGGCACACTGCTTTACTCCCTCTACGCCAAGCTTCCCTATGCACAGGCGTGCGGAATGGGTCTTAACTCATTCTTCTTCGTATCCTTCATAGTTCCCTCTATGGTAGACCCCCTGAACGGCTACCGCGAAGGACTTTGCGTTATCCTTCTTTCGGGTCTCGTATTCCTGATTCTTTCGGTAACGGGTGCAAGAAAGCACATTGCAAAGGCTCTTCCCGAGTGCCTCAAGAAAGCAATTCCCGCAGGTATCGGTCTGTTCATAGCTCTCATCGGCTTTAAGAACGTCGGTATCATTCAGGCAAATCAGTACACCTTCGTTCAGTTCTTCGATTTCCACGGTGCAATCGCAGGTCAGAGCTTCTTTGACGCTTGGAAGGCAATCGCCCCCGTTGTCCTTGCTCTCCTCGGTCTGTTCCTCATCGCGGTTCTCGACAAGAAGAACGTAAAAGGCTCGGTAATCATCACCATTGCCGCAATCACCGTTGTTTACTATCTCTCGACTTGGACGCTTCCCGACTTTGACCTCGGCAAAATCGGTCAGTCCTTCAAGGACTTCGGAAGCGAAGGCTTCCTTGCCGCATTCAAGGGCTTCACGATATTCTCGGGCGGTATCGGCGCAGTGGTAAATGCGATCGTTCTCGTTATCACCTTCTGCCTCGTAGATATGTTCGATACCATCGGAACACTTTACGGAACGGCTTCACAGGCCGATATGCTTGACGAAAACGGCGACCCCATAGATATGGACAAGTCTATGACCTCCGACTCGATAGCTACCGTTTCGGGTGCAGTCCTCGGTACGTCAACGTGCACGACTTTCGTTGAGTCTGCGGCAGGCGTTGCCGCCGGCGGAAGAACGGGTCTTGCTTCTCTCGTAACGGCAATCTGCTTCGCAGCTTGTCTGTTCCTTACGCCTATAGCCGCAATCGTTCCCGCTTGCGCAACCGCTCCCGCACTCATCTACGTCGGCGTTCTTATGCTTAAGGGCTTTGCAAAGGTTGATATGTCCGATATCACCTCCGCAGTTCCCGCATTCCTCGCTCTCGTTATGATGCCTCTTACGTATTCGATATCCAACGGTATCGCAATCGGAGCAATTTCTTACGTAATCATCGCCGCTCTTACGGGCAAATACAGAAAGAAGGATATTATAGTAACTGTAATCGCAGTTCTCTTCACACTCCGTTTCTTCCTTGTAACGATGTAAAAATTAAACAAACAGAAATCGGCTCGGTGTTTTTCACCGAGCCGCCTTCTTAGATAAGCAGTGCCCGAACGCCGTCTGACGTCGGGCACTGCTTTTTGTTTATACTTTAAGTTATTTTTCGGATATTTTTATATTTCCGCTGGTTGTAGATATTCTGCATTCTCCGCCGGTTACCGTGGTCGGCGGAACGCTTACTCTTCCGCTTACCGTATCGGTCGAATAAATTTTTCCGGATAACAGACTTCCGTATACGTCACCGCTTACGGATTCAAGCCACAGCTTCTCCGCATCGCATAAATCAAAGGAAATATCTCCGCTTGTGGTTTCGACTTTTAAAAGCGACAGGGCAACGGTATTTTCAAGCTCGACGCTTCCGCTTGTGCTTTTTACATAAATTTGCTCGGCATTTGCCGACGTTATGTCTATTTCTCCGCTCGTCGTCTTTATTTCTGCCGCGGCGGCAATACTTACGTCAGATATATCTATACTTCCGCTCGTACTCGAAATATAGGTCGATTTTGTTTTCACCCCGTACAGCACAATGTCTCCGCTCACAGACGTTAATATAAGATTTTCATCTGCGTTTGCTAAAAACTTCACGTCTCCGCTTGCGCTTTCAAGCTCCGCTGTATCAAACGTTGCGTTTACCTCTGCCGCAATATCTCCGCTGACCGTCTTTACGTCAAGGCTTCCGTACTGTCCCTCGGGAAGATATACCGTAACCGATATCTCCGAAAGATATATGTTAAATATACGTTCAAACCATTTACGGGTATCGGTACGGGTTATGTAAAGCGTGCCGTTTTCAATTTTTATTTCGTGATATATTTTGTTGCTCTCAATACATTTTATCTGTAATTCTCCGTTCGGCGAAGCAACCAGCCTTACGTCGCTTTCGGTAACGTCTATCGCTATATTTTCGACGGCATACGACTCGTCGTACGTATAAGTCTCGTTTGTTCCGTGCAAACCGCTCATTTGTTCAAAATCAAAATTTACGCTTGCCGCGGCGGCAAAAATCAACAGCATACCTACGGCAACAAAACATACGGATATTATAATCAGTATTTTTACGGATTTCTTCATTTGCTTTTCTTCCTCCCGATTACAAGTGTTTTTATTCCATTTAATGCTTTTTTGGTAACAAATACGACTGCTTTAACAACGGTGTTGCAGGCAAAAAAAGCCAATATTGCGCCTCCGGAGGATAAAAATACGAAGCCGAGAGTCATACACGCTTGAGGTATCGAACCCGTCATAAAAAGCGAAATTGTCGTAGCCGAACCAATCAAAACAAAAACGGCAAAGCACAGATCTGCGGCGTAAAATACGATAACCGCAGCCCATACAACGATATATACCGACAGTACAATTACCGCGGCAGCGGCAAGTAGCGGAAGCCAAACGGGAATACCGAGCAATAACAGTACAATTTCCCAAGTCTGAAATTTATGCTTGTGTAACAAACGTGCTTTATTACCGCTTTGATTACCGCTGTCACCGTTTTTGTCCGCATAACTACTTTTGGTTTTATCATAGCTTTTTTCGGAAATTATTTGAGCCGCAGCGTCTGCGGGAGTCCCCATCGCCGCTACCGCTTCTTCCTCCGAAAATCCCTCCTCAATGCGGTCATCTATCATTTCCGAATAATACTCAAGCGACCGTTCTATATCTTCATGCGGCATATCTCCGAGCTTTTCACGCACTGCCGCCATAAAAGCGTATTTATTCATTAACGTTTTCTCCTCTCGTAATGAAATTATAAATGGATACTATTTCCTTCCATTCGTTTGCAAAATTTTCTATTCGTTCAAGTCCCGCAGGCGTTATATGATAATATTTCCGCAGGCGTCCGTTGTGCTCAACTGCCTTAACCGTCAATAGCTCCGCGGTCTCAAGACGTCTCAATATGGGATAAAGCGTCGACTCCGAGATTTCGACGTAAGGCTTTATATCTTTTATGATTTTATAACCGTAAGAATCTCCGTCCTTTATTGCCGACAGCACGCAAACATCAAGCAGTCCCCTTTTTAACTGTATATCCATGCCACACCTCCCATCGCATAATACTATACCACACATAGTATAAATTGTCAAGTACTTTTTTCCGTTTTTTCAAAACATTAATAAACTTTTATTGAATTTGAGGAATAAATGGCTTGACTTTTTTTGATTTTTTTGATATAATAAGAACGTTGAATTTTATTAAAGTAATTACAATCAAACAAATCATTCTCGGGGTGTGGCGCAGCCGGTAGCGCGCGACGTTTGGGAGCAGGACATCGCCACCAAGGTATCCCGAATCAAAAAACGCCGAAAAGCCTTACAAACACTGACTTTTCGGCACTATTCTCTCTCGCAAAAAAACCACTTTAAATGGTTTGACCACAGATTTGACCACTTGCAAAAATAAATCGTTTGTGATATAATTAAATACATCGGGGCGTGGCGCAGTTGATAGCGCGGGTGGTTTGGGACCATCAGGCCGCAGGTTTGAGTCCTGTCGCTCCGACCAAATTTGGCTTTGGAACAAAACATTCCGAAGCCTTTTTCTTTGTTTTCTGCGACGCATTTTTTGAGGGGCGATCGCTC
>CAYVLG010000046.1:0-7804 GCA_964452345.1 uncultured Lachnospiraceae bacterium | reverse complement strand
GAGCGGACAGACTGTCCGAAACGCCCTGGTCGTTTATAAAGGTCGAAATTACGAATTTTGCCTTATAATATCTGTCCAGAACGACGATTCTGTTATTGTCCGTATCTGCAATATATACGTTCATATTGTCATCTACTTCAATATCGGAAGGATTTGAAATAGCGACGTCAAGCCCCATATACGCCGAGTCAACGGATTTTGCGGGCGTATAGGCGTCAGGTGAATAAAGTGCCGTACCGTTTATCGAGTACGTATATGTCTGATAAGGCGCTCCTGCACTTACGGGAAGAGCCATTATCATTATAAACGCAAATACAGCGCAAATAACCGATGTTATTTTTTTCATAGTCTCCTCCTGTAATTAGTCCTTCATACCGCTCGAGCCCATCGTTTCGATAATGTTGGACTGAGTAAGCACGAATACGAAAATCGGCACAAGCATCATTATAACCGTTGCCGCCGCACTTGCACCGGCACGCTTGATTCCTCCTGCCGTTATCTGCTGAATGGCATAGTTCAGAGATTTCAGCTGCTCGGAATGAATGTATATTGATGCGCCCTGGTTCCAAAGGTTCTGGAACGAATAAATTATAAGCGTCAGCCATGCCGGCTTAACCATAGGCATTGCAATAGTCCAGAAGATACGCAGCTCGCTCGCTCCGTCAAGTCTTGCACTTTCAAGAACGGCACCCGTAACGTTTGTATCCATAAACTGTTTCATAAGATACAGACCGAGCGTTGAGCCCCAAGCGGGAATAATTATTGCCCAATACGTATCTACGATGTGGAGAGCACTCATAAGAATGAAGCTCGTAACCGAAGTAACCGTTGCGTGGAACATAAGCGAGGTTCTTACCAGCTTAAACATTCCGTTTCCGCCCGGGAAGGAAATTCTCGACATTGCATATGCCGCCAATGCCGCGATAAACAGGTGTCCGCCCGTACCCGCAACAGAGGTAAATATCGTATTAAATATGTATCTCGAAAAAGGTACGAGGTTTCCGCTCATAAGCGTAAACAAATCCTTGAAGTTTTTACCCGTCGGATTTGAAACGTAGAAGCGCGGCGGGAACATCCAAAGCTCATCAAGAGGCTTCAAAGACTGAATAATCGTGTAGTACATAGGAATAAACATAAATATTCCGAGAACAATCAGAATAAATGTAATTCCTGCGTCGCCTCCGCGGGATCGTGCAAGTACGACTTTGTGTTTTCTTGTTCTTAACTTTGCCATATCACGATCCTCCTACCTTGGAAATCAGCTTCTTGATAAGTGCGTTGGAGCCTATCATTATTACAAACAAAACGACTGCGATTGTTGACGAATAACCAATCTCGAAACGCTGCGAGCCGTAGTCCTCGAGATGGTGCATTATCGTATGTGCCGCATAGTCAACAGACGGGAATCCGCACAGTGCGGTAACAACCGAACCGAAGCCGAACGACTGAGTGATCGACATAACGGCACCAAACATCAGCTGAGGCTTCATATTCGGGAGCGTTATATACCAAAGCTCCTGCCATCTGTTTTTAATACCGTCAACCGCGCCCGCCTCAAACTGTGCTTTATCAATTCCCTGGAGACCTGCGATAAAGGACAGGAACGATGTACCGAGCGACGTCCAGATCGCAACCACGATACACAGAGGCATTACCCAATCCGCATCTTGGAAGAACTGAATTTCTTCGGTGATAATACCGAGCTTCAAGAGCCAAGCGTTTACCCAGCCGTAGGAGTCGCCCGAGAAGAGCGTACCCCATACAAGGTAAACCTGACCGGAAATCGACGGAGCGTAGAAAATCAAAGTAACAACGGCTCTGATTCTCGGCGACAGCTCGTTGATAAACCATGCGACCATAAGCGACATAATATAAGACGCAGGGCCGACAATGGCGGCAAATATAAATGTGTTTTTAGCTGCGATAAGGAATATGTCATCGTCAAGAAACAATCTTACGTAGTTATCAAGCCAGACAATATTCGGCATCTGAAGCATATTAAAGTCCGTAAAGCTTATCAATATCGAAAGCACGACAGGCAAGACGGTAAAGCAGGTGAAGATCAGCATATAGGGGGCAATCATAAGATATGCGACCTTATTGCGCTTCATCTCTTTCCATGTCCATTGCGCCTTTGTCATATCTTTGCGCGATACAGCTTTTTTCTCTGCCGTTTTTTGGGACATAAACTTCTATCTCCTTAATTAGATTTTTCTTCCTTATTATTTATAGGCTTCATATGACTCGAGGGCATTCGCCGCACTTCTCATATCCGAAACGGCTCCTCCGAACAAATCGGAATTAAGCTCTTCCAAAGTGTCCGCCAAAGCACGGAGCGAAGCGTAGTCCTCGGTGCTGTATCCCTTAATAAGGCTCATAGCATTATTGTACGCGTCGTCATACGCTGAGCTGTACGCCGATGAACCGTGAGCGTCAAGCAGTTTTTCTTCTGCCTCTTCCATACGCTTTTCCGCAAGCGTCTGACCGTTCTTGAGTGTTTCAAGTCCGAACTCCTGACGTTTACGTGTAATCTCGACGTTTATCGTATTGATATAGCTCTGAAGCTCGGTTACAGGGTCAGCGTTATCGTTGTATGCCGCCAAAAATGCGAAGTTTGTATAACGGCTTACAATGTAGTTACCGGGATAGTTGGGAACAGCCGCAAGATTGTTGAACTGAAGCGAAAGCTGCTCGTATTCGTCCGCCGTCCAAGGCAGGCTTTCAAGAGCGGATACGTTAGCCGTAGCGTGCTTTGCCGAAGGTCCGAGAATTGCAACCATTTCGTTTGCATAGTCAATCTGGCACTGATCGTCAACGTGCCACTTCATAAACTTCCATGCTCCGTCAACATCTTCGCATCCGTTTATCATTGCAATTGCGGTAACGGTGGAAACGGAAACGTTGTTTATGTTACCGTCCTCATCGGCAATACCGGGCATCGGATAGAAGCTCCATGCACCTTCAATTTCCGTAGCGAATACCTTGAGCTGGTTATATGTTGCGGTATATCCCGCAAAGCCGATAGGCATTTCGCCCGTTCTGAAGCGGTTTGCAAAGTCATAGGATTTCGGGAAGGAATACATTGTGAACATTTCGCACATTGTATTGAATGCGTCAAGTGCAACGTTGGAATCCAGATTAATTCTCATTCCGTTATCGGCGAAAAGCTCTCCGCCCATCTGATAAAGGAAAATATTTACGTCCGTGTGCATACCGATCTGCATATTGTTTGCCTGAAGAACGGGAATTGCTTCCTTGACATCTTCCCAAGTTTTGGGAATCTCGATGTCAAGCTCTGCCAAGATGTCCTCACGCACAAACATCATATTAAACGTCTGCGTCTCCGGCAAGCCGTAATAGTGCATTTCGTTGCTTGCGTCCTCGATACCGAGAACCATCATAGCCGCTTCATTGAAATCGGCGCAAGCTTCATCGAAGCCGTCCAAATCTTCAATTTCAATCAAAGCTCCGCGAATCGCGTAGTTGATAATATCGGCCTGAGATATACCTATATAAACATCAGGTCCCATACCCGAAAGAATCGAGGGAAGCAGCGTTCCGCCCGAAACGAGCTTAAGGTCAACGGTTATTCCCGTACTCGGCGTGAAGTCGTTATTGATAAGCGAACGTATAACCTGCGACTGGTCGCGGCCGTATGCAAGCCAAACCTCAACGGTTTCTATCTCTTCGGTATCAACCATAGCTCCCATACGGTCGTAATTGCGGAAAAACGATTGGAAGAAGCTGGATATTTCATACCAAAGCGATTTGAAGAAGCCCGCCTTACCGACAGGAAGCGTTTCATCAGCCGCGCTTTGGATTACGAGATAGTCAAGCGTCAGGGGCTGTGTCTTTGCGTCACTCAGCCAAGTACCGAGAGAACCGATGTACGTTTTCAGCTGTTCGAGATTCTTTGCAACCTCGTCATCGTCTCGGCCCATCGTTTCAAGAACTCTGACAACCTTATCGAGCGTAGCCGTCATAGAGCTCTTTGCTCCGACAATGTCGTAAAGCTCGTTCGATACCGCCTCAAGCTCTCTTGCCTGTCTTATCATATCTATCATAGTGTCGGGCATAACGCGTGAGAATCCGTAGTCACGGTATTCGTCGGGGCTCGAACCGGTAAGCTTCAATATATTAAGATAGTCGTTGTTAATTGCACTAAGAGCATCTTCAACACGTCTTACGATATCGCCCATATTTCCGAGAGTTACCTCGAGACGAATCGTGTATTCGACACCTTCCTTAAAGTACAGCTTAAAGCCTTCGCCGTCGCCGTCGTTAAAGAAATCGGACTGCCAATCGGAGGAATATCCGAATTGGAGATTTCCCGCTTCCTTGAAAGGAAGACCGTTGTAATATCCTTTTTCACCTTCGGAAACGGTTCCGTCGCTGTACACTGTAAGCATTCTCGACGTATACATACCGTCAAGCACAGCCTGTTTAAAGCGGGCGGCAATGGAATACATACCGCTGTTTCCTACTTTAAATTTATATTCGACCCATTGACCCGTCGTCTGCCACTTGTCACCGCCGATAGTATTAAGAAGTGTTCTGTCGGAAGCGGAGGGAGAGTTTGCCGCACTCGTCGTATCGGAAACGGGATATATCGTCTGCGTAGAGGTTGCAGATGAATACTCGGCCTCGATTTTTATTTTATCCTTGCCGTCAGGCTCGTTTGCATACATTTCGAGATATTCGGCATAGCTCATAGCCTCCTTGTGAGGTACAAGTCTTATCTCGGAAATTACGACAGGCTCGTTTACACCTTCAAGCGATATTGTAAGCTCTCCGGTTTTTTCGTCGGGAGCCAGAACAACTTCCAAGCTCTCGGACGTAAAGCCGTTCGAATCCTTAAACGTGTATGTACTCCAAGCAGGAGCCTGAGTGAGACTGGAGCGGATTTCGTTCTTATCTATATCCGTAGTAAAGAAACGAATTATCTTATCCTTATCAACTCCGCCTTCTTCATTTATACCTCCGACGAGATTGGCGATATCCTCCGTCCAATACTCGGGCATAGTATATATAATGTAGGTTTTTCCGTCGATTTCGGATTTTTCCGCTTTAATGCCTATTTTGTCGGCAGCGTCGATATAGTCCTGAGCACTCTCGCCCTCGGGGAGCTCGAACTTGCCGTCATCATAAACATTTTTCCATATTTTAGATATTGAAAGATAACGCGCCTCGGAAAACGGAACCGATCCGTTTATCTTGAGCATTCTCTCGATAGATGCCGATTTGTTTTCTATCGGATAATATTCAATTTCAAGGCTGTAACGGGTTGCCGCGGTAATTCCGTCAACCTTCCAGGTAACGGTACCCGAGGAAGGCGTATACAACGCTTTCACTCCGTCAAACTCGTCAACATAAGCAATGCTTGTCTTAACCACGTCGTCACCGATTGCCGTATCGGGAGTATACACATTCGCACCGTTCGACGTAACAAAGGTATAATTTTTTGTCGCGTCTATAATCAGCGCCTCTTCTGCTCTCGGCACATCGCCGTATTGAGCAATGTACTCGTTGTACGAAATCGCATTAAGCAGCTCTTTTATGTCGCTTGTGGTAGTATTCGTTGTCGAGGAGCTCTCCGCGCCGGCATACACAACGCCGCCGCACAACAGAAATACCAAAGCAAGCATTAAAGCCGTAATTCTTTGAAATTTCGTCTTTTTCATTAAAAAATCCTCCTGGTTTTTGTTTTGAAGAACGCATACGCATTCCGCGTTTGGGTCTGATGTTGCCATCAGCCGACCGATTTTCTTTGCAGTATGTGCTCGGCGTCGGTTCACCTCGCACAAGGCTTCAAAGCGGCTCTCGGCTTCGGCGCAAATCGGCATTTTGCGTCGATCGAGGCAACACCTTAACTACTTCAAAGGTAACGCACCGGTAAATTGCGTTACTAAAGACACCCCGTTAAACGTTTCCGCCCGCCGAGATGTCCAAAAATCTACAGATAAGATTTTACCATACAATCGGCAAAAAGTCAAGAAAAGTTTTGCGACCTTCTTCGTGCGCCGAATCCCGCAAAACCGTTTTTAAAAATCCCAATTATTTGCAAAACCGTCATTTTTATTTGCTTGTTTCGTCACTCTTTATATATGTAATTTATAATTACCCAAAATCACAGGCAAAACAAATCACCAGGTGTTTTTTTGGCGATTTAGTACATATTTAAATTCTGCTATTAATCGCGTTGCATTCTACGTAAATACAATTTACTCAAGTTTCTTTGTGTCGTTTTTCGCCGGTGCACAAAATTGCATATTTTTTTGTTTATTTTAAACAAAATCCACGTCATTTTTTCTACACTCATAAAAATTCGACAATTTTTCGATTTTTTGTGAACTTTTCAGAAAATCATATGAACATCAATCGAATTTTTGTGATTGACCGACAATTTATTACATTTTTTTACATTTCTTCAAGTTTTGCACAATTCGTTTTTTTGAACGTAAAAACGCCCGCCTATTGCCGTCATAATATTCATACTGCAAAAGGCAGTAATATTATGAATTACGCAAATATTCCGCTTTTATACATACACAAAAAATGCGTATTCGCGCCATTAGGCGCAAATACGCATTTTACATTCAAATATATAACTTTCGAACAGCCTTACGGCAGTCAACGCAGAAATCCGTTTATAATTTCCTCTTCGGCTTCCTTTTCGGTCAATCCGAGCGTCATAAGCTTTATCAGCTGTTCTCCCGCAATTTTTCCTATCGCCGCCTCGTGAATAAGCGACGCCTCGGGATGATGAGCAAGTATTTCGGGAATTGCCGACACCGTTGCCTCGTCCATTATTATGGCATCGCATTCAGTATGTCCGCTGCATTTTGCATTTCCCTTTATTCTCGATATAAATTTCTGACTTGACTGCCCTTTTGCTACCGAACGCGAGATAACGTGAGTTCCCGCTCCGTCGCCGCAAAGGTCGACATCGAACTCCGTCTCGGCATACTGTTTTCCGTGCGTCATTATTTTTTCATGGACAACAAGAGTTGCATTTTTCATCACCTTTCCGGCGGTGACGCGTCTTGTAGAATCAATGCCCTTTATTTGCGCCGTCTCCATTTCCATATACGCGCCGTCTTCAAGTTCAACGTAAGTTGTCGGGTTCATAAGATTTTTTCCGTTACCGTCACCTTCGCCGTAATGCTTTTCGATATATTTGCATTTTGCATTTTTCGACAGATAAAACGAATGTATTCCGCTGTGCTCCGACGTATCCTTTCCGCCGTTGTGTATGCCGCACCCCGCGACTATCGTTATGTCGCAGTCCTCGCCGATATGAAAATCATTATATACAAGCTCTTTAAGTCCCGTCTGCGACAAAATTACGGGAATGTGCACACTCTCGTTTTTTGTTCCCGCCTTGATATATATGTCTATACCGGGTTTATCCTGCTTTGTGACTATAAGAATATTCTCGGACGAATTTTTTCCGTAGAGCTTTCCGTTTACGCGCAGGGAATATGCCCCCTCGGGAACCTCGTGAATTCCCGCAACCTGCTCAAGCAACTCTCTCTGTATTTTATCCATAGCAATCTCCTATCAGAAATTATCCGTAAAACGGCAGCCGGCGTGAACGTTCATGAGCTTCGGAAATACGGCTTCTCTTTCGCCGTATTCGACCACCTCGCCGCCGGAAAGCACCACTATCTTATCGGCTATATTCAATATACGCTCCTGATGCGATATTATCAGTATCGTTCCGTGCGTCCGCTCGTGCGTTTTTTCAAAAACCTTAATAAGATTGTTAAAGCTCCAAAGGTCTATTCCCGCCTCGGGCTCGTCA
>CAYVLG010000045.1:0-8296 GCA_964452345.1 uncultured Lachnospiraceae bacterium | reverse complement strand
GAAGCCCGGACTTTCCTCACGGTAATACCTTTCGGCGCAATACCGCGCGACCGTCTGACAAGGTTACATTTTGATTATAGCACACATTTGCGCCTTTGTCAAGAAAAAGCTTCCCTATTTCACACGATTTTTTCGATAAGGCGCGTACAGTATCCGTTCAGTCGGTCAAAATCCATGCTTGCAACATAGAAGCTCTCCATATTCGAGTGCGCCTCTCCCGCACGCTCAAGCTCCGAAAGTGCAAGACCGCACAGGTTCTCTCGGCACCGCTCCGCCGCTCTGTATTCTTGCCTTACGGCAGAAAGCGCGGTACAGTCGGCAAACCGCTTCATATTGACGGTCTCTCCGCCGTCCTCCGCCCCGCCTATGCCTACCCAAACTCCGACCTCGGGGAAATACAGTTCCAAAGGCGCGGAAATATCCAAAACGTCCCGCGACACCTGACAATGCGCGCCGTCGGCACGTACCAAAGCCTCAAGCTCCGTCAAAAAGGTACGTTCTATACCGTAATACTCCGTCAGACGGTATTTCTTCACCGCCGACCGTTCGAGCGTATCGAAGCGTTCTCTGCCGTATACTCCGAAGGCGGTTGTCTGCCTCGTCTCAAGCTCACCCGTGTACTTTTCCGCACCGAGCCTTGCATAAAGTCTTTTCGCGGCGGCACACAGTTTATCTCCGAGCACAAAATCCCCTCGGAGCATGCGGAGCGCGCCGTCCGCCGAATATGCGGAGCGCAGGAACTCATATGCCCGTTCGTATGCCGTTTTCTTCGCTTCACGCAGACGCCCAAGCTCCTCGGCGTTTTTGGCGAGGCTCTCCGAGTTCCAGAATTCTCCGAGATTGATTATTTCGTCGCACACCCCGGGAGCCACGGTATCAAAGGAATGCGGAGCCGTTCCGTCGAGCACCGCGAGTCTGCCGTCTATCACGACGCCGTCGAGAGAGCGGGTATCGGACGAGCAGTAATAATACTCCGTCTGCGCGCCCTTTCTCTCGGCGGCAAGCCCCAGCCGTCTCATAAAACTGCTTTTGCCCGTCCCGGGTCCGCCCTTGATAATATATCGGCGTTCGATTTTCGGCGGAAAAAATATTTCTTCAAAAAAACTGTGAAAGCCCCCGCCCGTCTTCGCCGCCGCAAAATATTTTTTCTGTCCCTCGGTATTTTCCATAGCATTTGCCTCCTTAACAGCACTAACTGCTTACAGCGTATGCGGCGGGAGGCAAAAACGCGACTATCTTTCGATAATTTTTACATTGACGGGCTTAATCGACGCCTGCGTATAAACTATTTCGTTTATTTGAGCAATCTGTGCCGCCGTAAGTCCGTCCGCCTTGACGACGACCGTTGCGGAGCCGCCGCTTATAACGGCGACGCATTCCTCAAAGCCTTTTGCGGTTATCAGCGTTTCTATGTTTGCCTCCTGCTCCATAACGGCGGCAAGCGCGCTTATTTGAGTTGACGCCTCGTTTTTCGCGGTTTCCGTCGAAGAGTCGTTGTCGACTATCGCGCGGAGAACCTCTATTGCCTCGTCGCGCGTGCGCCTGCGGTCGACCGCAACGTCGGCAAAATACGTGTCGGCGTCGGCAGACGGCGAGGTGTCGGGCGCAGTGTCAGCGGTGCCCGCGTCCATCCCCGCGCTCTGCCCGTAGTCAAAGCCGTCGTCCTTATTTCCCGCAAAAATAAGCAGATTCACTCCGACGGCGGCAGCCGTAAGAATCACCGCGCCGAAAATGATAAGGTTTCTCTTGCCGACCCTTCGGCAAAATTCGGTAATTTTTGTTTTGAAATTATCGAGCTTCATAATTCACTCCTCCGATTTTTTATTCTGCATTACATATATATTGAGCTCTCCGAGCTTTTATTCCGCCTGCTTTCTTTCGGCGGATTTTTTATTCAGGAGGCTGCAACGTAAATTTTGTTCGTTCCGATACCGAGCGCGGCGGAAACAAGAGAAATTATCTGAGACCGCACCGCGGAGTCTCCCGCCCCCTCGCAGACGATTGCCACCCCGCCTATTTCGGGATTTTCGTATGCGGTCACGACCGCTTTTTTGTCCGCTCCGCTTCCCGACATAACAACCTCGCTTTTATAGCCCGACGAATTGGCTTGAGAATCCACGGCGTACACCGTCCGATACCCGCCCTTCAGGCTGACAAACACCTCCGTTTTTCCCGCTCCCGCCACCCGTGAGCATATATCCGCGACGCGCTCCTCCAACATATCGGCATACGCCTCCGCGTCAAGCGTATCGGAGCCCGCCGAGCTCTGTACCGCCTCGGCGTTTTCTCCGTCGGCGCGGCCGCCCAAAACGAGCAGTGCTATACCGACCGCCGCCCCGAGCGCAAGCAATATAAATTTAACCGACCTGCTTTGATTTTGTTTTGTTTTTTCCGACATATATTTTTCTCCGACAATTACGGTAATTTCAGGAAATACCGTTTAAAAAATATAATTATTTATCGGTAAGTCTGTATATTATCCGACACTCACACCCGACGCGCTCCGCAATGTATTGCTTTATAACGTCGGGGTCGGCGTCAAGCGCGCCGAGACCGAGCGTCACGTCCGCCGACGTCACCGACAAAGCGTCGCCGTCAAGCTCCGTATACAGCTTTACCTCAAGTGCATTTTCGTCCGCTCCGATAAGACCGCAAAGCTCCGTCCCGAGACTCTCACACGCCGCCGCAGCGTTCTTTTCCGCTATATAAGCATTGTAAATCCGTCCGTATTCTTCTTCAGCTCCTTCCTCACCGTATCCGAATATATCGGATAAATCCGCACCGACACAAAGCTCCGATATAAACTCCGCGGCGGGATATACGACGGCGGCGCACACGCAAAGCATACAAAGTGCACTGACGTATTTTTTCATACCGCCGTCGGGAGTGGCGGCGCGCACTACGGCGGAGACGGCGCAAACGGCAAAAAGCACCGTAACATATTCCTTCATATCCGCCTCATTCCGCCGCAACCGTGCATTTCACAAAAATTCCGAGTGCAATTACAAACGCCGCCGAGCACACGGCAACGGCTCCGACAAGAAATCCGTATATTCCGCCAAGCTCCGAAAACAGTCGGCTCTCCCTCTTACAGCCGAGCATATCGGCAAGCGCGGAGCACAGCAGAAGTGCAAGGCGGGAGAGCAGAAGAGAGATAAGCGCAGGAAGCGTCAAAGCCGCCGCAAGCACAATGCCTCCGATACCGACAACGTTTTTTATGTACGTCACGCTCCCCGCAACCGTGCGGAGCGTATCTCCGACGGCACCGCCGACTCCGGGAATAACCGTACTGCTTAAAAGCTTTGCTCCCCTCGCCGCTACCGTATCCGCCGCTCCCGCAACGGACGTCTGAACTCCGAGCGTGAAAACGAAAACCGTCATCAGCAAGCCGACGGTAAATCCGTAAACGCGCTTTACCCCGTTTGCAAGTCCCTCGAGCGCGCTCCCGTCGGACAGGCAGGCGCATACCGCGCAGACTCCCATAATACAGCATACGGGCATAACCGCGGCGGAGCAGATATTTTCGACCGCCGCGCTCATTGCGTAAAGCGTAACGGTTCCCGCTCCAGCCGTCGTTACGTTGCCTCCCATAGCCCACACCGTCCCCGTTATCGGAATCATACTGTTCATCAGCGCGCCGAGACCGTCGAAAAATTCGACGATGCGCGTTATCTGAGGCTTGAGTGTGACCGTCGCGGCGGAGGCAATCGCCGCCGCGGAAAGAAAGGAAAAGCCGTCCGCCGCTCCGCCGTCTCCGAGAGAACCGCAAAGCGAGCCGAAGACGGAGGAAAGCATAACGAGCCCCGCCGAAACGCAAAACAGCTTAACCGCGTCGGGCAATGCCCCGAGAAGTACGTCGGATATCTCTGACAGAACCTCTGCGGGAGAGATAAGTTCCAAAAGCTTTTTGCCCGTCTCCTCTATGCTGTCGGACGTAAGCGCGCCGGCAAGCTCCGAGCCCGAAGCCTCCGCGGCAGTCCCCGCGGCGGACGAAAAATCCTCGGCTATATCCGCCTCGATCTCCTCCGCCGAAACGGGCAAGGCGAGCAGGACACACAGAAACGCGCAAAGCGCAGACAGCAATATTTTCACGTTCTTCTCCTTTTTACACTTTTACGCACTTTTTCTAAAGTTCCTCCAAAAGCTCCCCCACCGTCCCGAAAAGCTCGGCTGCCGTCGGAAGTGCAAGTATTATTACGGCGAGCTTGCCCGCGCTTTCGACCGCTCCCGCCGTCGCCGCCTGTCCGCAGTCTCGGCATATATCCGCGCAAAGCCTGCAAAGCACGGATATGCACAGCCCGCGCAGCATAAGCGCGGCGTATTCCGCCGCCGTGCCGTACACACCGAGCGACGTCAGCAATTCTACCGCCTCTCCGAGCAGACCGAGAACTCCGCCGAGCACAAGAGCAAGCCCTCCGAGGCGCAGTGCCGCGGACATTCCGCCGACTGCGTGTCCCAGCGTTGCGCCGACGATACAGCAGGTCACGGCAAGAGCGCAGAGCCTCAATATTTCCGCTTCCATATTTTCTAAAAGCCGAATACGGCCTGCACGCTGTCGAACAGCGCGCCGATTTCGTCAACAAGCATAAGCATAACCGCAACAATACCTGCCACGGTAACAAGCATCGCCTGCTCGTCCCTGCCCGATTTATTGAGAATCGCGGTTGCGACGGATACGAGTACCCCCACTCCCGCAATTCTCAAAATGAGACTAACATCCATTTTTTGATTCTCCGGATAAAAGGTTTAAAATAACAGAATAACGACAGCCAGCGCGCCAGACATACAAAGCGCGGAATACATTTTCCGCCTTACGGGCAGCTGCTCGGCAAGCTGACGCCGTCTGTCCTCAAGCATTTCGGTATAGTAGTCGCAAAGCGCAAGCTGTTCCTCGGTATAGCCCCTGCCGAGCTCCTCGCCGAAGCGGCAAAGCTGCTCTCTCGTCGCTCCGTCCGATACATAGAGCAAAAGCTCCCGTATGCTCTCGGGAGGCTTTTCGGCATTGTAGCCGCACGCCTTAAGCGTCTCCTTGGGACACCGCGCCAGCGCGCGCGGCAGAGGCATTGAAAAGCATTCTATCTCCGAGCGCAGAAATCTGACGAGAGAAATTGCCGCCTCCGCCTGTACAAGTCCCTGTTTTGCCCGCGCATTAAGTAGATACGCCGCCGTCGCACCGCACGATGCGGTTATTACCGCTCCCAGTATTCTTAAAATATAAATCCGCCTCCTCATAAGTATCGACCGTATAAACGTAATCTCTTTCCCCCTCACGCCGCCGTATTCCGACGTATGCGCCGAATACGCGCGCGTCGTGCAGACGGCGCAGACCCGAGCGCAAAAGCAAACCGCCGATATCCGACGCGTGAGCCGTCGCAAGCAGAGGGACGCCGCAATTCTGTGCTCCGATAATCGCCTCCGCCTCGGCGGTACCGCCTATTTCATCGCATATGATGAGCTGTGCGTTCATACTCCGCGCGGCAATCTCTATTCCGAGTGCCTTGGGATATCCCGTCAGCACGTCGAGACAGAGCGACGGGTCGTCGAGGGCATATCCGAGCTCTCCCCTCGTATCTATGACGAGCACGCGCCAAGCCCCGTCCCCCGAGGACATTGACGACGCAACGCTCCTTAAAAGCGTGGTTTTTCCGTGTCCAGGCGGAGAATACACCAACACTCCGCGCCCTCCCTCGTACTGCCTCAAAAGCCTGCAGACGGGCACGCCGACGCCGATTATTCTCCGAGGCAGACGGAAGCAAAGCGACGACACGTCGTAAACTCCGTTCACCTGCCCGTCCGACACGGAGGCTCTCCCGACTATTCCGACGCGTATGCCTCCGTCAAGCGTCAGATAACCGCAGTTTACGGTATCGGCATAGGCATAAAGAGAGCTTTCGCACATCGTATCTACCGTTTCGTCAATCTGTTCCCTTGTCATAATTCCCGAAAGACGGAGATTTTTTCCGCAGGATGTGACCGACGCATTACGCCCGACTCGCAGACGAAGCTCGTCGATCGGAATCCCCTTGACCGCCAGCTCCAAAAGCTCCGAGCGGATAAACGGCGGAAGCAATTCGGTAAGCGCCTTCGGCAATTCGGCGCGCGGTTTCGCTGTATTGATTACTGTTGCCATATCCGCACCTCCCATCGCTTTACTTAAATCTATGCGGCACTCGGCGGAGTTATGACGCAAATTTCGGAATATACGGAGAGGAAAAATCCTCACAGACTTACGGCATACCGTATCTCTCTTCAAAATAATGTGGTAAAAGTCGGTTTTTAACGTTTTTTGTCACAAGATATAGTGCGTATTAACAATAAGTTCATAATTATTTAACAACAAGTTCTTTCAAAAAATATATAGGTATGGTATAATAATTTATCAGGGATATTACTATATAACTCATGGAGGTTAATATGTTTTTCAGAAATAATTCACGCCCTGCTTTTGCCGCCGCAGGCGCGGGCGGACAAGCTAACGCGGGCAGACGTCGAAACGACGCATTTACATACGACGCGGGTGCTTCCGAAACGGACGACTTCGGTGCATACAATACCGCGGGAACACAAGGCTCGGGTGCGGGCTCGTCCAAGCAGAGCCGAAAGAAGAAGGACGGAGGCTTCAATAAAACTCCCGTCATAATCGCGCTTGCCGCAATAGCCGCCGTCATTCTGATAATCGTTATTATCGCGGTTGCCGTAAGCGGCTCCGCAAAGCACATCAAATACGAAAACAACAGCTTCGTTTCCTTCTGCGACTCCGACGGAATTTACCGTGTCGCCGCAAACGGAAAGGTTGTCGGAGAATACGAAAACGAAATTGAGCTTATCGTCGCCAACGACCGCTCGTTCGCATACGTCATCGAGGACAGCGAGGACGGCTACCGTATCAATATCATCGACGGCAAGAAAAACGTTACCGACGTAACGGCTTCTCCCGTAACCAAAGTGCTTGCCACCGCTTCTCTCAAGCCGGGTGTCGTTTGGGTTGATTCCGACAACGGAATTTATCACTATACGAACAAGCGCGGCGAGGAAAGAATAACGCGAGACATCGAGGCAACGCGCGCGCTTGAGGAAGACACCTTCTTCCATATTTCCGCCGACGCCGAAACCGTAGCATATACAAAGTACGATTCGGAAAAGAACACCGAATATCTCTGCGTTTACAACGACAACACGGAAACGAAATTCCAGAAGCTTATGTATCCCGTCGCCGTTTCCAACGACGGCTCGCTTATCTACGCTTACGCTTCCCGTGACGGCGTAATGAATTCGCTTTACGTGCTCCCCTTCAACGACGAGAACGACAGATATCTCATTTCCGACAACTTCAATTCGATTATCAACATAAACACCGCGGGCGATGAGATTGTGTTTACCACGACCGACGACGCGGGCACGCTTTCGACGTATCTCGTAGCCTTCAACCTTAAGAAGATGGACGAGGTTGCACAGCCCACGAGAATTGCCAAGAGCTACGTATTCAATCCCGTATCAATAGACCCCGAGGTTGCTTGCTTTGCAACCTTTGCGGACTGCTATTTTGAGGCCGACGTTTCCGACCTTGACCTTTCGATTGACAAAACGGCTCCCGTTTACTACGTAAACAAGAATTTTGAAATACGCAGAATTTCCAAGTTCGCGGGCAAATTCGATTCCGACGGTAAATATTTCTACTACATAAATAACGAAGGCACGCTTCAAATGGTCGATTTGAAGGATGACGACTCCGTAGCTCAAAAGATTGCCGAGGATATCGAAGACTTTGCAATAACCCGCAAGGGCAATCTCTACTGGCTCGATGACGCCTCGAGACTTATGTTCTACAACACCTCCAAGGAAAAGAAAACGAGAATTGCAGACAACGTTTCCGCAATTTCAATGTACGACTACTCCAACACCCTGTATTTCAGCATTATTGACAATTCAAGCATCTATGTAACCGAAGAGGGCTCCGACAAGGAGGTAGCAAAGCTTGCTTCCTCAATAGCAACCGGACTTCCGATGTTCGCAGACTCCGAATACAAGAAGACGTTTGCCGCATTCTATGACGCCGACAATGAAGAGTGGAGACTGTTCTACACCGCCAACGGCAAAAAGTTTACGCTTATTTCGGTATGCGCCGAGGTTGACGGAATAGAAGGCTCAGAGCAGGCAGAGTACTCCGGAAGCATCAATGTTCCGAGCGCAGCGAGTACACCCACCGCAGATACCTCAAGCGACACAAACTCTTAAAATCCAAAAGTCAAGACCACCGGTGAAACCGGTGGCTTGCACAGCCCCTATAAGGGGCAAT
>CAYVLG010000044.1:0-8307 GCA_964452345.1 uncultured Lachnospiraceae bacterium | reverse complement strand
CTTCCACTCGGGAGGTGTCGCAGGATCGGATATTACGCAGGGTCTTCCCAGAGTCGAGGAACTGTTTGAGGCGAGAACACCCAAGAAGCCTGCGGTTATGACCGAGGTTAAGGGTACCGTCCATATCCATACGGGAGAAAACGCAAATACCAACGAAGTTGCCGTCGTAGACGATAACATCGAGGTTGCGCGTTATCCGATTCCGTTCGGAATGAGACTTTGCGTAAAGACGGGCGATACGGTAGAGATTGGAGATGCACTTACCGAGGGTAACAAGGCTCCGAGCGATATTATGAGAATTTTGGGACTTGACGCGGTTTATGAGTATATCACGCGTGAAACGCAGAAGGTATACCGTTCGCAGGAGTGTAACGTTAACGATAAGCACATTGAAATCATTGCTCGTCAGATGACAAGAAAGATACGTATTTCCGACAGCGGAGATACCGATATGCTTGTCGGATCGCTTGTCGATATGACGGAATTCGAGGAAGAAAACGATAAGATAAAGGCACGTATCGACGCAGGAGAAGAGCTGTCTCTTGCCGAGGGTGCTCCCGAGCTTCTCGGTATTACCAAGGCTTCCTTGCAGACCGAATCCTTCCTCTCGGCAGCGTCCTTCCAGGAAACAACAAGAGTTCTTACGGAGGCGGCTATAAAGGGTAAGGTAGATAAGCTGATAGGACTTAAAGAAAACGTCATAATAGGTAAGCTCATTCCCGCAGGTACGGGTATGCAGTGCTACCAGAATGTCGGCGTCGAAAAGGAAGAACCTGCAGAAAACGATATGTCGTCTGTCGGCTGATACAGTTTCCGATTTTACAATTTGATATTTTACAAAGACCGCCCCAAAGCTGATTTATTCGGATTTGGGGCGGTTATTTTAGCTTATTTAAACATCGGAGACCGCGGTTGAAAGCACGGTCTTTTTTTGTTTTTTCACATTGTTGTCGAAAAGCTTGGAGATTTGGTGTATACCGATGAATAAAAACGAATGCCGAAATAACTGTTAATCGGGGGACTAAAATGCTGTTGTAATTTGTTGCTAACCGCCAAAATCATTACATTTATTTTAAGAAATGTAAATATATGTAAAACAAGAGAAAAACTTAATTGAAATTGGTTCAAAATCGGACTTAAAATAGCTTTTTGAAAAAAAAGAAGGGATTAACTGAAAAGTTTTTTGAAAAATTTTATTTACCCTCTTGCACTATTTAAAAAAATGTTTTATAATATTAGCACAGTGGTGGAAAGTGGAGCAAAGTGTAGCGAAATACCATTAACGCACAACGGTGTGCCGCACTGAAAAAAATTACCTATATTATAATAGCGGATACACGAAAGGAGGCAAACGGTATGTTATCGGGAGAATTTAAGCACGCGATAGACGCAAAAAACAGATTGTTTATTCCCGCAAAGCACAGAGAAGAGCTTACGTCTGAAAACGAGAGCTTTATGGTTGCCAAAAGCATACGTGAAAAGTGCCTCAAGGTGTACTCGATGAGCGAGTGGGAGGAATACATAAGTCCTATTAAGAAAATGGAGCGTAAGGATTCCGAGAGAATACTCAGAGCACTCCACAAGGACGCCGCACAGGTCACTCCCGACTCACAGGGAAGAATAATTCTTCCGGCGGCACTCGTAAGCTATGCGGGTATCGTCAAGGGCGCAGTCGTTGTCGGCTGCGGAACGTACAGCGAGATTTGGGCAGAGGAAGCATACGAGCAAATGCTTGAGGAAGAAAACCTCGACAGCATGAAGACGCTCCTTGAGTCTTACGGACTGTAATGGAAGGAAAGGTAGAGTTTTCGCACCGTTCGGTACTTCTTTACGAATGTATAAACGGTCTCGATATAAAGCCGAACGGAATATACGTTGACGGCACGGCGGGCGGAGGAGGTCATTCCTTCGAAATAGCAAAACGCCTTGACGGAGGCAGACTGATTGCCATCGACAGAGACGAGGCGGCAATAAAGGCGGCAGGCGAGAGGCTTTCCGTATACGGAGAGACGGCAACGGTCGTCAGAAGCAATTTCTTTGAGCTTGCTTCGGTGTGTGAACGGCTCGGTATAGAACAAATAGACGGTCTTTTGCTGGATCTCGGAGTTTCTTCCTATCAGCTTGATACGGCAGACAGGGGATTTTCGTATATGGCGGACGCTCCGCTCGATATGAGAATGGACAAGAGAGACGGAATTACGGCGTATGATATTGTCAACGGATATTCCGAGGAAAGACTGAAAAAGATACTTTACGAATATGGCGAGGAGCGGTATTCGGCGGCGATTGCCTCGTCGATAATCAGAGAAAGGCAGAAAAAGCCGATTGAAAGTACGCTTGAGCTTGCGGAACTTATAAAATATTCGATTCCGCCGTCGGCACGCGAAGGCGGTCATCACCCCGCAAAGCGGAGCTTTCAGGCGATACGCATAGAGGTCAACGGAGAGCTTGACGTAATAGAGCCTGCTATAAAGGACGCGGCAAAGCTCCTGCGAAAGGGAGGACGCATAGCGATAATTACCTTCCATTCGCTCGAGGACAGAATTGTCAAGCAAGCTTTTGCAGGACTTGCACAGGGCTGTATCTGCCCGAAGGAATTTCCAATATGCGTGTGCAACAACAAGCCTACGCTTAAAATTATAACGAGAAAACCGATTCTTCCGTCAGCCGAAGAGCTGGAAGAGAATCCGCGCTCCCGAAGCGCAAAGCTCCGCGTTGCGGAAAAACTTTAAATACGAATTTTACACATTATAGATAGATAAAAACACAGGAGGTACAAAAAGCGATGCCCGATCAGATGAATGATTCCTACTACCGTTGCCTTGACGCACTTCGCACCCGTTATAAGGGAAGAGGTGTAGCGGGGAGTATACGCAGTGAATCCGCTTTGTCGGATAAATCTGCGGATACGGCGGGTGGAAAATATATGCTTTTCGATTCCAAAAGCCATATTGCGGACAGCTACCGTAGCGGCATATATAACGGCTCCAGATATATGACCTCCGATGATTTTGTAAGATATTTTAAAACGCGCCGTGAATTTTATATGCCAGAGGCTCTCCGCAAACAGCAGGAGATTACCGCGGCAAGCGCCGCGTCCGTGCCGCAGAAAAGACAAAGCGGCAGGGGCGTACGCGAATCCTCCGACGCAAAGGAGGGTCACTTAAAAACCCTGATATCGGCACTCACAGAGCTTAAAAACAAATGGCTTCCCGGCGAACCCAAGGAGGGAAGAATAACGGGCGGACGCTTCCGCGCTCCGATTGCGGCAATGTCCGGTCTTGCGGTATTTACTCTTTCTCTCGGGCTTATAGTCGGAGGCTCGGTAATGATAGGCTCGGCATCGGGCGAGCTTGGAAGGCTTAACAGTGAAATATCCGTGCTTGAAGCACAGGAGGCCGATCTCGAAGGTAAGCTTGACCTCAAATACAATATCAACGATATCGAAGCCGAAGCAAAAAGCCTCGGTATGATAAAAAGAGAACACGTCGATAACAAATACATTCCGATTGAGGGTGACAACGAGATTATAGTATACGAGGAAAATAAGGATAAAAACGTCGGACTTTCCGCACTGCTTGCGGCGTTCGGCATAGAAATAGACTGACTCTGCGGAATAAAATCTCATTCGGTTACATATCATAAAACTGTGATGGGATTTTTCCTGTCTTTGAAAACAAATTAAAGATAAATCGTGCGGAAGGAGAGAAAGATGTCAAACGAAACGGTAAGCACGGGTGCTGTCAGACGCTCCACTGTAATGGGGCTTGCCGTGCTCGGTGTGTTCGTTTTGCTCCTTATCAGAATACTGATAATCCAAACGGTCAATTTTGAAGCCTATCAGTCAAAGGTTATAAATCAGATAACGACGGAATCGCCCGTATCCGCGTCGCGCGGAAAAATTTACGACCGAAACGGCAACGTGCTTGCAACGAATATAACGACCTACCGCGTTTTTATATCTCCGTCGGGAATAAGCAGTGCGTCGGGCACCGAGGGTGAGGACGGCTACGTAGATTACGCCAAAACCGTTGCAAAGGGACTTTCGGGGATACTCGGAGTTTCATATGACTTCGTATATAAGCAGGCGACGGGCTATACGCAATATCTTGACCGCACCATTCAGAGGAAGGTCGATGAGGAAACCGCGGATACGGTCCGTGAATACATAGAGGAAAACGACCTTGAGAATATGATATATCTCGAGGCGCAAAGTACAAGATATTACCCCGGCGGAACGCTGGCGGCTCACGCAATAGGTTTTACGAGCAGTGACGGCATCGGGCTGTACGGACTTGAATATCAGTACGACGAATATCTTAAGGGAACAAACGGCTATTACATCAAGGCGAGAGACTCCTACGGCAATGAAATGCCCGATGAGTACTCCAGCTATATAGACGCGATAGACGGATATAATTTAACTACGACGATTGACGCCAGCGTACAGGGCTACCTTGAGGAACAGCTTGCAAAAACGGTTGAGGACCACGAGGTGCAGAACCGTGCGTGCGGCATAGTTATGGATGTAAACAGCGGAGCCATTCTTGCAATGGCGACGTCGTCTCCGTTTGATCTTAACGACCCTTGGAGCCTGAGCGACAGTATGCAGGAAACTCTTTCAGCCTCCGGATACGACGAGGGCACGGACGAATACAACGCGTTGCTTTCAAAGATACTTACCGAAACCTGGTCCAACAAATCGGTTGCGGAGAGCTACATTCCCGGCTCGACATTCAAGATAATAACCTCCGCAATGGCTTTTGAGGAAAAGCTTGTAAGCCTTACGGAAACGGTGAACTGTTCCGGATATAAAGAAGTTCTTGGAATAAAAATACACTGTCACAAGGTGACAGGTCACGGAACAATTTCGTTTGCCGAGGGTCTTCAGCAGTCCTGCAACGTTTGGTTTATGACGCTCGGAGGGCGTATAGGAATTGAAAATTATCGGGATTACGCCGAAGCGTTCGGCTATTACGAGAAAACGGGTATAGACCTTCCGGGTGAAGGAAACAGTATCTTTAATTCTCAAATGAGCGAGCTTGACCTGGCTATCTACGCCTTCGGTCAGAACTTCAACGTAACGCCCATTCAGCACATAACTGCAATTTCCGCCGTTGCAAACGGAGGAACGCTTTATACACCGTATCTTGTCGAAAAAATAACCGACAATTCGGGAAATATAGTATACAGTCACGAGACCGAGGTGAAGCGCGAGGTTGTAAGCGAGGAGATCTGCAAAACGATTTCGACGATTCTCGAAGAAGGCGTATCGGGCGGCGGCGGTGCGAAAAACGCATACGTTGCAGGCTACAAGGTTGCCGCAAAAACGGGAACCTCGGAGAAAAAGGATGCCGGCAAGGAGGATATGTATATATGCTCCACGGTGGCATACGCTCCCGCGGATGACCCGCAGGTTGCGATAATAATAATCGTTGATGAGCCGACAAAGGGCGTGCTGTACGGAAGTACGGTTGCCGCGCCTTACGTTTCGGACGCTCTCGAGAAAATATTGCCCCAGCTCGGAGTTACCGCCGAATACACCGACAGTGAGCTTGCAAAAATGGCAGTCAAGGTCGGAAGCTACCGCACCTGGTCTGTTAACAAGGCAAAGTCGAGTATCGAGGCTTCGGGGCTGTCGTGTGTTGTGATAGGCGACGGAGATACGGTGAGCGCACAGCTTCCCGCAAGCGGTGCATATATGGAAAAGGCGGACGGAACGGTTTACCTTTATACGGATTCCTCGCTTGTGACAAAGGACGTGACGGTTATAGATATGACGGGCTGGACGGCGGCAAAAGCCAACGCCTGGATAATAAGTCAGGGGCTTAATATTAAAATAGAGGGAACTAAAAATTATCTTACGGGAACGGAAGCGGTTGTATATAAACAATCGGCAGCCGCGGGAACGAAGGTTGCAAAGGGAGAGGTAATAACTCTTACTTTCAGATATATGGATGCCGACGAGGATCCCGATTACGACAGGAACTGAACTCGGCGGGACGTGTAAACAATAAATTCAAAAGGAATTTCTGTTATGCGTCTCGGAGAGCTTTTGGCATCTGCGGGCATTGAATGCCCGAAAAATTCAGAAAATTTAGAAATACGCAGTATCGTGACGGATTCGCGCCGTGCGGCGGACGGCTGTATGTTCATCGCATTAAAGGGGCATAATACGGACGGTCACGACTATATAAACGAAGCAGTAAAAAAAGGCGCTGTTGTTATAGTGGCCGAGCAGGTGCGTGACGTGGGTGTGGGTGGTGCCGCAGTTGTTAAAACTGATAATACCGCTATCGCCGCCGCTCTGCTCTATAACAGTCAGTGCGATTATCCGAGTAAAAAAATAAAAATTACGGGAGTTACGGGAACGAACGGCAAAACATCCGTTTGTGCCGCTCTCGAAGCTATTTATCTTGCTGCCGGAAAAAGCTGTGCCGTTATCGGTACAACGGGGTGCAGGATAAACGGCAGACAAAGCTCTCTTGCGACGGGCGGACTTACAACTCCCGTGCCGTCGGAGCTGTACCCGCTGCTTGCTGAATTGGCAAAGCAGAAAATCGAATATGTTTTTATGGAAATCAGCTCGCACGCCTTGGCACTCGGAAGAGCGGAGGGGCTGGAATTTGAATACGGTATTTTTACCAACCTGACACGCGACCACCTCGACTTCCACGGTACGATGGAAAATTATTTTCTTGCCAAAGCACGGCTTTTTGAAAAATGTAAAAAGAGAATAATAAACACGGACGATTTATACGGCAGACGTATTTTAGGCAAGTACGGAGGAATATCGGTTTCGGTAAGAGAACGTGCCGACGTATTCGCATACGGCATAAAAAATCATCTGCACGGAAGCAGCTACGTGCTTTGTATGAACGGCAATGAGCTTGCCGTGAGTATCCCCGCTCTCGGCGATTTCGGCGTAATAAATACGCTTGAGGCGGCAGCCGCCGCATTGGACGGCGGAATACCTGCCTCTGCTGTGAAAAAGGCTCTGTCGCAGTTTTGCGGCGCAGTCGGAAGAATGGAACGCATCGAGCTGCCCGAGCTTGATTTTGACGTCATAATAGATTATGCTCACACTCCCGACGCTTTGGAAAAAGTATTGATGAACATACATACAATAAAGCGCGGAGAAGGAAAAATAATACTTGTGTTCGGCTGCGGCGGAGACCGCGACCGCGGTAAACGGCGCGAAATGGCTCATATTGCTTCAAGGCTTGCGGATTTTTGCATTGTAACCTCCGATAATCCGAGAAGCGAAAAACCCGAAGCCATAATAAACGATATACTTAAGGGTATAGACAAGGAAAAGCCGCATATAAGTATAGTTTCGCGAAGCGAGGCAATTACTTATGCTCTGTCGCTTGCCCGAAGCGGAGATACGGTTCTGCTGTGCGGCAAGGGACATGAAAATTACGAGATTGACGCAAACGGAAAACATCCGTTTGACGAAAAAAAGATAGTTTCCGATTGGACGTCGGAAAACAAAAGATAAAAATAATTTTACGGTATAACGGCTTGCCCGTATTTTTTGGGGCAGGGAAAGGAAGTGCTTTTATGAAGGTCAACGTTGGATGCAAGACTTTTACAATGTCGGAGCTGGCGCGTATATGCGGAGGCATTTTGACATTTGTCGGCGGAGAATTTAATAAGGATATTCCTTTCAGCTACGTTTGCACGGATTCGCGTGAAACTGCGGGCGGAGCGCTTTTCGTTGCGCTTGACGGCGAAAGAGTCGACGGACACGATTATATAGGCGCGGCTATTTCTTCGGGAAGCGACTGTGTGCTTTGCGAAAGAATTCCCGACCTGCATACGGACAGCAAGTACGTAGCGGTTGTCGTCGAGGATTCTCTTAAGGCGGTGGGAGAGCTTGCAAAGGCTTATGACCGCAGAATCAATCATCGCAAGGTTGCCATAACGGGAAGCGTCGGAAAAACGACGACGAAGGAATTTGTCGCCGCCGTGCTGTCCGAGAGCTACCGTGTTCATAAAACGGCGGGCAACTACAATTCCAATATAGGAATGCCTCTTTCCATGCTCGAAATGAGCAATGACACGGAGGTTTCCGTGCTTGAAATGGGAATGAGCGCATTCGGCGAGATAGAATATCTTTCGAGAATTGCCGAGCCCGATATTGCGATAGTAACCAACATCGGCTCTTCGCATATGGAACATCTCGGTTCTCGCGAAAATATAGGACGCGCGAAGCTTGAAATCGTCAAGGGTCTGAAAAAAGGAGGCGTACTGCTTCTCAACGGCGACGACGATATACTGTCGGCATATAAAAATCCCGACGTG
>CAYVLG010000043.1:4894-8384 GCA_964452345.1 uncultured Lachnospiraceae bacterium | reverse complement strand
TCCCGCGATTGAAAAATATACTCCGAAATATATCAGTATAAGCACAAGGAATATAGTAAGAAGGTTGGGCATATCCCACGAATATGCGAATATTCCGGAATATCCCTCCATAAATACCGCGCCTACCGCGATACGCTTGATAAATCCCAGCGCAAAGTATTTAACGCCGGAGGCACAGCGAGAAAGCGTTATATTCATATTTTCGTCGTCCGTCAGAGTCAAAAAGCGTGAATATCCCAAAAACGGACCGATAAGCATAATCGGAAAAAAAGTAAGATAAAAACCAAGCTTTGTTATTCCGGTTTCCGCCTCGTCTCCGTAAGCAACATCCCATATATACGCCGAGGCGCAAAACACGGGAAATGTTATACCGACGGGATACACAAAACTGAAGGAAGAATAATATGCAAGGCAGCGCATAATCACAAGCCATATAACGGGAACCGCACCGGAGATTATGCCGAATATTTTTCTCCGTTTTATATATTCCGTATGCGTTACGGCATATGAATACAGCGTAAGCGCGGGAAGCCATACCATATTAATCGGATTGTTCATATAAAGGAATATATAATACATTATGTTTACAATTCCCATGCACAGCCTTTTTCTGTTTTTTCCGAACATAAGGCAAAACACAATTGACAGCGGCAAAAACAGAAACATAAAGGCAGGCGACGTAAAAAGCATATTATCCCTCCCTTCGCCAAAATCTATGCAATATTATACATTATATATAATACCATACTTTTGCATTTTTTTCAATCTTTTTTCAAATTATTTTTATTTGTACCGTTTCAAGCAAAAAACGGCTCAAAACCCGAACTTAAAATTTTCTCCGTTTTGTGCCGTTTATTTGATTTTGCGTGAAAATTTCTGTCTTGCATATCCGCATTTGCGGCATAGCTCCTCCGCCGCGAGGCTGTTTTTAAAAGAACCGCGGACAGCACAGGCTCGGGGAGAAGAAAGAATTTCCGAAATATCACTTTCAAAAATATTCCCGAGGGCAATATCACCGTTTCTGTCGAGACAGCAAGGTACGACGGTACCGTCGCAGAGCACCGAAAAATGATCGGACAAGCCGTAGCAAAAAACGTCTGCTCCGCCGTCCTCTGCCTGAATATCGGGCCACGCGAAGCGTTCTCCGTACTCCAAATGAAGCTTATGACGTATCCTTGCACCGTTCGCAACGCTTTTCCATTCGCCGTCAGCAAAGCGTTCCTTCATAATGCGGAGTATATCTTCATTTTTTCCTCCGTCATATCCGTTGTTCCAAAGCCTCAAAATAACGAGAACGCCCGAACGGCTTGCGGTATCGGCAAAATCAAGACAGCTCCTTATGTATCTTTCGTATTCGTCTCCGACTGTTCCTTCAAAGCTGTGAACCGAAATATTAACCTTATAAACGCCTGCCGATATGATATCCCGACCGACTCTGTCAAGCAGACTGCCGTTCGTAGTTATAACCGATTTATAGCCTTTTTCCTTTGCAATTGCGATAAGCCTCGGCAAAAGCGGGTGAAGAGTCGGCTCTCCCATAAGGTGATAATAAACGTATTCGGTTATTCCCTTCAGCTTATCCGTAACGGTATCAAATTCCGTTTCGGTCATATATCGCGGAGCTCTTGCGTGTCCCGCACAAAACGAACAGTTTTTGTTGCAGACATTCGTTATTTCAACGTATACTCTCGAATACATTATTCTATCGCATCTATATCGTAAGGCGTGGACTGGTATACAAAATAATTCAGCCAATTGGAGTAAAGAAGATTTGCACAGCTTCTCCAGCGAACAACGGGCTCTGCCGTATCGTCGTCATCGGGAAAATAATTTTTCGGCATATCAATTGCAAGTCCCGCATTCTTATCGCGGAAATATTCGTTCTTCAAGGTATCGGCATCGTATTCCGAGTGTCCCGTTACAAATATTTGCCTGCCCTTATCGGACATACAGACGAATACGCCCGCCTCATCGGAGGAAGCGAGTATCTTAAGCTCCGGCACAGCCTCAATATCTTCGCGGCGGCACGTTGTGTGTCTCGAATGAGGAACAACAAATGTATCGTCAAAGCCTCTGAAAAGTATCGACTGCTTATAATCAAGCTTATGCTCGAAAACTCCGAACATCTTTTTTTCAAGCGGATATTTTTTTACTCCGTAATGATAGTAAAGTCCTGCCTGTGCCCCCCAGCAAATGTGAAACGTGCTTGTAACGTGAGTTTTGCTCCACTCCATTATTCCGCAAAGCTCGTCCCAATAATCGACCTCCTCGAAGTCCATCTGCTCTACGGGTGCGCCCGTTATTATCATTCCGTCATATTTATTGTTCTTAACCTCGTCAAAGGTTTTATAAAACGCCAGCATATGCTCTGCCGAGGTATGCTTTGATTTGTGAGTGGCGGTCTGCAGCAGCTCAAGGTCGACCTGAAGCGGTGTATTTCCGAGAAGACGCGCTATCTGCGTTTCGGTTGCTATCTTCTGCGGCATAAGATTAAGCATAAGTATTTTCAGCGGGCGTATATCCTGCGTCATTGCCCTTGTTTCCGTCATAACGAATATATTTTCGTCCATCAGCACCTGCGTTGCAGGCAGAAGATTAGGTATTCTTATGGGCATAATTCAACCTCCTTTTTTACGGGTACGGAAAAAGCAAAGCAGGTACGAGCCGATACCCTGTTACGGAACGGCAAAAGGTCGCACCTGCGCGGCTTTTATTTTATCAATCTTAATTTTGTGACACTTTGAGAGCCTGCTCGATATCGGCAATGATATCGTCGGCGTTTTCTATACCGATAGACAGGCGGACAAGGTCGGGGGTAATGCCCGCGTCAACAAGCTGCTCGTCGGTAAGCTGACGGTGCGTTGTGCTTGCGGGATGAAGAACCGACGTTCTCGCGTCGGCAACGTGAACCACGATTGCGGCAAGCTTGAGGCTGTCCATAAACTTAACCGCAGCCTCTCTTCCGCCCTTTACGCCGAAGGAAACTACGCCGCACGCGCCGAGCGGCAGATACTTGTTTGCAAGCTCATACTGGCTATTGCCCTCAAGCTTCGGATAGTTGACCCACGATACCATATCGCTCTTCGAAAGGTATTCCGCCACCTTAATAGCATTGGAGCAGTGACGCTCCATACGCAGTGCCAGGGTTTCAAGTCCGATATTAAGCAAATATGCGGGCAGCGGAGCAAGAGGCGTTCCGAAATCGCGTATAAGCTGAACGCGGAGCTTTGTGAAATAAGCGTTTGCAAGTCCGAAATCTTTCGTATAAACAACGCCGTGATAAGACTCGTCCGCCTCCGTCAGCTCGGGATACTTATTGCCCGCCGTCCAATCGAATTTGCCGCCGTCTACGACAACTCCGCCGACAACCTGCGCATGACCGTCCATATACTTCGTTGTGGAATGAACGACTATATCCGCGCCGAACTCAAAGGGACGGCAGAGAACGGGGGTTGCAAAGGTATTGTCCACGACAAGCGGAATACCGTGA
>CAYVLG010000043.1:1511-4884 GCA_964452345.1 uncultured Lachnospiraceae bacterium | reverse complement strand
ATCAAAAACCAGAAGAGCGGGATTTGCAATCGTTTCTCCGAAGAAAAGTCTGGTATTTTCGTCTATATGCGAGGCGACCTCCTCGTCAGACATTTCGGGAGTTACAAAGCGAACTTCTATGCCGAGCTTTTTGAGAGTGACGGCAAAAAGATTTACCGTTCCTCCGTAAATGGACGACATGCTCACTATGTTCTGACCCGACGACGTAATGTTGAGAATCGCCAAAAGGTTTGCCGTCTGCCCCGATGAGCAGAGAACGGCTCCCGTTCCGCCCTCGAGATCGGCTATTTTCTTTTCCACCGCGTCAACCGTGGGGTTGGAAATACGCGAATACATATGTCCCTCGGCCTTAAGGTCGAACAAATCGCCCAGATGAGCCGCGCTGTCATATTTATATGTAGTGCTCTGATATATCGGCAAAACGCGGGGCTCTCCGTTTTTGGGAGTATATCCCGACTGAATACATTTAGTTTCTATTTTAAATTCCGACATTTCTGTTTCTCCTTTATTAAATACTCATTTTATTATAGCACAATTCAACCGAACATTCAAGTGCTTTAAATAAATTTATGAAAATAATCGTGCAAATACGCCCCTTCACAAGACTTACGGCAGCCTCGGAAATCGATGAGCTATTTTTTCATTATCCTTTTCATAACGTCGTTCCCGCCGCGTCCGAAGTAATCGTGAAGAGTTTTATACTCGTCGAACAAACGGCCGTATGCCCTGTGATTTTCCGACGACGTTTTATACACGCGCGCATACGGTTTTGACATTTTCTCGGCTGCCGATTTTATATCGCCGTATATTCCCGCCGCAACCGAGGCATATATTGCACTGCCGAGTGCGCCCGCCTGCGTCGTATCGGCAACATATATATCCTTGCCGATGACGTCCGCAAATATCTGCATAAGCATTTCGTCCTTAAGCGCAATTCCGCCCGACGCATAAAGTTTATCCGCCTGTATACCGCCGTCGGCATATGTATCGATTATCATACGCGCTCCGAAAGCGCTCGCTTCGATTATAGCTCTGTATATTTCCTCGGGGCGGGTAGCCAGCGTCAGACCGAGTATCATTCCGGAAAGGTCATAATCGGCAAGCACGCTTCTGTTTCCGTTAAACCAATCCAATACGAGCACGGTATTTTCGCCCGGTTTGATACTCTGCGCCCTCTCGCGGAGATATTTATGAATGCTTTTGCCCTCTCTCCGTGCCTCCGACGTATATTTTTCAGGGACAAAATTATTAACAAACCAACCGTACCCGTCGCCCAGGCAGGATTGTCCCGCCTCATACGTATAATATCCGGGGTATATAGCGTTCGCGGCATATCCGCAAATTCCTTTTACGGAAAGCTTTTGCCTGCGGTTGACTATATAGCACCCCGATGTTCCGAGTATCATCATCATCTCGCCCTCTTCCGTAATTCCGAGAGCGGGCATTGCCGCGTGTGCATCAAGAAGCGACGAAGCAACTGCTGTTCCGCGCTTAAGTCCCGTCAGGCTCTCTCCGAGACTGCCGATATATCCGACCGTCGTACAGGCAGGCGTGACGGAAGCAGATATTTTTGTACCTATAATACCGTCAAGTCCTTCGTCCACTGCCTTAAAGAAATCATTCGACGGATATCCGTCCTCATCATTCCAAAGCGCCTTAAGACCCGCGTATGAACAGGCGTGCGTTTCGTTGCCCGTCAAAAGCGACGTAAGCCAATCTCCCGCCTCCATAAATCTCTCGGCGGAATAATATACGTTCGGTGCCTGCTCAAGCGTTTGAAGCACCTTTGGCAATAACCATTCGGAAGATACTTTTCCGCTGTAAAAGTTAAGCCATTTTTCGCCTCTCTGCTCGGCTACGGCGGTAATTCTGTTTGCCTGCTCCTCCGCCGAATGAGATTTCCAAAGCTTTACGTAAGAATTCGGCTCGTGCTCAAACTCCGGATTAAAGCAAAGTGGCTGCATATTTTTGTCTACGGGAAGCATTGTACAACCCGTAAAATCAATGCAAATGCCTTGTATATCGTCGGCGGAAAGTCCGCTTTTTTCGAGAGTGTCGGATATTGTTTTTTTCAAAGCAAGCAAATAATCCTCGGGATGCTGAAGCGCGCTTTGTGGCTGAAGAAGTGTTCCGTCCCAAAGCTCTTTATCCATTACGGCGTGCGGATATTCAAATACAGACTCTGCAATTTCTTCTCCCGACAAGGCGTTCACGATAAGCGCACGCGCCGACAGCGTTCCGAAATCAAGACCGATAACGTACTTTCCCATAGTCTCTCCTTTATGTTTAAAATATCAGAAAATCGTATACATTTGGCATTCAAGCGTTTCACATATCTGCCGAATATATTATAGCATAAATTTTATTCTTTTACAATATATAAATATTATTCTTTTTCCTCGCCGCCGCTTTTTACACCGTCGCCGGAAATAACCTTGCCCAAAGTCAAACCTATTATTTTTACGTCCTGCATAAGACCGAATTCATACAAATATTTCGTATCGAGCTTAACCTTTTCGGCATCCGAAATCCGGTTGCGGCCGCACACCTGCGAAAGCCCCGTTATACCGGGGCGTAAGCTGTAAACACCGTTTTCTCTTCGGCGCCTGTGGACGCCATGCTCGGCAAGCACCAAGGGACGCGGACCGACTATACTCATATCTCCCTTAAGCACATTGACAAGCTGCGGCAGCTCGTCAAGACTTGTACGGCGCAAAAATCTGCCGAACGGAGTTATATATTTTTCGGAATCAAAAAATTCGGAGGACGGCAGACACGGCGGCGCGCTTACGTACATTGTTCTGAATTTATAGCACACAAAAAGCCTTTCGTCCCTGCCTACGCGTATTTGCCTGAATATTCCGCTTCCGCGCGTATCTATACGTACAATCAATAATATCAAAATCATAGGCAAAGCAAGGAAAAAAAGCAAAACCGACGAGAAAAATATATCAAGCGTTCTTTTCAAAACGCGGTATCCGTGTCTGCTGTGGGCTTTCATTTTCAGATCTCCGTAATTTTATATTTATTATCATTTGCAGATTCTGCAATTTAATTCATATAAATATTCGGACGCACAAATCAAACCGACCAAAAAGCATAAAAGCAGGAGCAGACAAACCGTCTGCTCCTGCCTGTTAAGTATTAAAAATTAACCGAAATATCTTTCAAGCAAGCCCTGGAATGCTCTGCCGTGTCTTGCCTCGTCCTTTGCCATTTCGTGAACCGTGTCGTGAATAGCGTCAAGTCCCTGAGCCTTTGCGCGCTTTGCAAGGTCAAACTTGCCCTCGGTTGCGCCGTTCTCAGCCGCAACTCTCATCTCAAGATTCTTCTTTGTGCTGGGTGTTACAACCTCGCCGAGAATTTCGGCAAA
>CAYVLG010000043.1:0-1501 GCA_964452345.1 uncultured Lachnospiraceae bacterium | reverse complement strand
GCGTGCTCCGCCTCCTCGCCTGCGGCCTTTTCTCAATAGAGACCTATTTCGGGGTAGCCTTCGCGGAATGCAACGCGCGACATTGCAAGGTACATTCCGACCTCGGAGCACTCACCCTCGAAGTTTGCGCGAAGATCGGCAATAATATCCTCGGAAACGCCGTCGGTAATACCTACAACGTGCTCGGTAGCCCAAGTGAGCTTTTCATCCTCTACCTTATTGAACTTGTCTCCGGGAACCTTGCACTGGGGGCATCTTTCGGGTGCGCTGTCTCCCTCGTGAACATAACCGCATACTGAACATACATACTTTGCCATGATAAATTTCTCCTTTTTATAAAATATTTTTAATTTTGTTTTTCTTGGCACCGGCAACATTTTTCACAGATTCCGACAAACTCCACGTGACAGCCTTCTACGGTGAAGCCTTCATAACCGACCGCATTCTCCGCAAGCGCTTTATCGTCGATATTTACGTCGACGTCGGCAACGTGACCGCATTCACGGCACACAACGTGATAATGCTTTTTTACCGTTATATCGTAACGGTCGTTTGCGTCGGTCAGCTTAAGCCGCTGTATCTTCCCTTCCTCTGCCGCTTCGGCAAGCAAGCGGTAAACCGTTGCCTTTGAAATTCCGGGATATTCCTTTGCGACCGCATCATAAACCATTCCCGCCGACGGGTGATTGTTCATACTGCAAAAAACGTCTGAAACAATCCTTTTCTGCAATGTATTTCTTTTATCTTTCATAATACGCATTCCTTGTTAAGAATTGTTCTTGATATTATTATACCACAAATTTTTCATTTGTCAATAGCTTTTTTAAAATTTTTTTCAAAAAAAGATTATTATGAAATTTTGTCCGTTTAAGGTTGACAAATCACGTATTATGGTTTATAATATATTATTATGAATATTTTTAACACAGGAGGTAAATATGACTATTTACGACGAGTTGGTCGCACGCGGTCTTATCGCTCAAGTAACCGACGAAAATGAAATCAAGGAACTTATCAATAACGGTAAAGCGGTCTTTTATATAGGCTTTGACCCCACGGCGGACAGCCTGCACGTAGGTCATTTTATGGCACTGTGCCTTATGAAGCGCCTGCAGATGGCGGGAAACAAGCCCGTTGCACTTATAGGCGGCGGTACGGCTATGGTCGGCGACCCCTCGGGACGCACGGATATGCGCCAGATGATGACAAAGGAAACCATTGCCCACAACTGCGAATGCTTCAAAAAGCAAATGAGCCGTTTTATAGATTTTTCCGACAGCAAAGCAATTATGGTAAACAATGCAGATTGGCTGCTTGACCTGAATTACGTCGAGGTGCTCCGCGACGTCGGAGCTTGCTTCTCCGTCAACCGTATGCTTTCGGCGGAATGCTACAAGCAAAGAATGGAAAAGGGACTCTCCTTCCTTGAATTCAACTATATGATTATGCAGTCCTACGACTTCTATCATCTGTATCAAACGCTCGGCTGCAATATGCAGTT
>CAYVLG010000042.1:0-8562 GCA_964452345.1 uncultured Lachnospiraceae bacterium | reverse complement strand
GCTGTCATTCTGAGCGATAGCGAAGAATCTCTGTTCAGAATGACACGGCGGTTTGAAAAAAATGCGTAAAAAACTTTCAAAAAGAATTATTATTACTCTACTTTTTATAAAAAAATAAGGCTTTGATTAAGCCGAAATCTGCCCCGCCTTGATAAAGAAGGCGGGGCAGGAGCGGAGAAAGACGCACGACAGGCATTTTTTCCGCATATCGGCAAGCAAAGAGCCGTCTCAACGGCAACTTGTATTTTGGATACCGAAAAATCAAATAAGCGATATCCGAAACAGAAATTTCCGTTCAGGCGGCTTTTTGCAGAGCTGCCTGAACAATAGTATTTTGTAGAGAACGTACAAAATTATAATTATTTGGAAAGGCAGTAATGCAAAATGAAAAAATTATTTTCAAAAAAGACAATTTCCGCATTCCTCGCTCTTATAATGACAGCGACGGCAATGCTCGGAATGCTCACCTTCTCCGCAAGCGCGGAAACGGCAATAGACTGGGACGCGGACGAGATAACGCTTTATACCGCGGATGATGTTTTATCTTTTGTTGCAAAGCTAAACGGCGGTGAAACTTTTTCTGGAAAAACCTTAAAGCTGGCAAATGACATAGAGCTTAACAGCAATTGGACGGCAACGGACAAGAACAATAAGCCTGACAAGATTTGGACTATATCTGTTGCTACAGGATTTGCAGGAACATTCGACGGCAACCATCACGTTCTAAGCGGAATTTATGCAGATATAACCGCTAACGGAGGAGGTTTGTTAGGCTGTGTTAAGGCTGATACAACAGCTATAATTAAAAATTTAAAAATAACCAATTCATTTATACATGGTCAAAAATATAGAATGGGTGGATTTTTCGGCGATGTATCAGGTACAGCAAATTTTGAGAATGTTTGGTTTGATGCTATACTCGTAAGTGATGTTGCTCTTGACGCTTGCGGTGGATTTATCGCATATATGTGGAGTGGCTCATCTGCAAATATAAATAACTGCATAATGTCTGGAACAGTATCCGGACTTAAATCTACCGGAGGATTTGTTGCAGGTCAACAAAATGGTGCTGATACGATGAATATACGTAACTGTGCGATGTATGGTACGGTATTGTCATCTAATATCGATACTGCAAGCTGTGTTTATGATGATAACCGTGGAACCTGTGTAATGGAAAACATTATAGTGGTGGGAACTGCTACGACAAACACAGGCGGCAATGTTAATTATGTAATAAGAAACAATTCAAATGCTAATGCTACGACAACATCAAACATTCTTGTAGTTAAAGAGGAAGGAAAGAATATAACTACAGCTTCTCAAAAGGTTTCTACAATAATTACCGCCTCGGATATAACGGGCATTGCCGCACAGGCAATTCTTGACACGCACGGAATGACAGGCTTTGTCGCAACGACGACGGGATATCCCATGCCCAAGACTTTGGTTAAGGCACAGACCCCGACGGCTGACAAAAACGCTCTTACAAACTACGTCGGATATCAGACAACAAAGGTAACGGACGGAAAATTCGGCTTGAGACTTGTCGCAAATCTCGACGCACATGCAAACCTCGCCGACTATGAAAACGTCGGCTTCAAGGTAGTTGCCTTCTTTGCAGACGGAACCAAGGTAATGACAAACAACTGTGTTCAGACCAAGGTATACGAATCCATTACGACAACGACGGCTGACGGAAACGCAAGCTTTGCACAGCAGGGCAAATATATTTTCGTTCAGGAATGCCTCAATATCACGACGGCGAACGGCGACATCACCTTTGAGGTAACGACGTATGCGACGGACAGCGAAGGCAACGAAACGCTCGGCGCGACCTACCGCTTTGTGGTCGACGTCAGCGAAATTCCCTCGGCATCTTGAATTTGAAAGGAGAATTTATCATGAAAAAATTATACAATAATCCCGAATGTGAAATTCTGCTTTTGAAGAGCGACGATATTATGAAGCTTTCAACCGAAGCCGAATATAACGGTGCCAATCCCGTTAACGCTTGGGACTGGTCTTTGGACATCTGAAAAAGTAAAACAGCGGCGCACGTTTATGCGTGCGCCGCTGTCGGGTAAAAAATTACGGTCGGCCGAGAAGAAAAGCTTTTACAAAAATCTTTTCTTCTCGATAGCCTGTAATTTTTAAATTCATCTGAAAAAGGAGATTGCCATGCTTGATAATTTTAAGGCTTATGAAGAAAAAAACGAATGCGGATTCCGTTGGGGACGTCTTTACGCCTTTTCGGGAGTTACGCCCGCAGGTCTTGCGAAGCTCAGCGAAGAGCTGAAACGCGGAGGCTTTGAACGTGCTTCAAAAAATGAAATTGACGGAAACTTTTTTGCGGTCTACGCAAACGGCGAAGAGCAGGTAAACGTTTCGTATTATCCGAACGTGGCTATAAACAATTACCATTATCCCGTACTGAAGCCCGACGGACACCACGACTACGGCATACCGTATCTCAAAAACCGCACCGAGGGCTCGGAGCTTAAAATCTCCGTCACCAAGCGCGGATATCTGCCGAGCGAATCCGCTCCCGAACACGCAAAGACCTATAAGCCGACGATAACGCAGATGAAGCAGATGGGCATAGGAATGTCGTATATAATACAGCTGGAGGACGGAAGCTTTGTCGTTATCGACGGCGGTCTCGGCATTGAAAATTCTCTCGAATATCAGCTTGATTTTCTTGAGGCACATAAGCCTGCGGAGCACGAAAAGCCCCGTATCGCGTGGTTCTTTACGCACGCTCACCCCGATCACATAGTTATGCCCGTTAAATTTTTTGAAAAGTACGGCGACAGGGTCGAGGTAACGCTTTTTGCGCACAATCTCATTGACGAGATGTGCGAATACGCTCAAACCTTCCGCGACGGCGGAAAGCAGTGGACCGAAGCGCTTATGAAGTATATTAAGGAGAGCGGTATCGACGAGCTCGTGCTTCACGCGGGACAGGTCGTGCACCTTGCGGGCTGTGACGTTCACGTTCTGCATACGTATGAGGATTTGTACCCCACGCCTATCGGAACGCTCAATTCGACAAGCTGTATCTTCAAAATGATATTTAAAGACGGAGAAAAGGAACGGAGCTTTACGGTTCTCGGCGATTCGAACGAGGCGACCGTGGCTCACGCAAACGCCGTATTTGAAAAATCCACGCTGAAAAGCGATATTCTCCAGGTTGCTCATCACGGAATGAACGCAAGCGCGGGAACACAGCATCTGAAGGAATTTTATGCCGAGGTCGAGCCGAGTACTGCGCTTTTCTCGAACTTTGAGGAAACCGTCAGAGCGGCGAACTTTGTCCCCAACAGCGCGCTTGAAGGTGCGGAATGGATATTTTCCGACGCGGAGCAGACAATAAATATATTCGATTAATTTAATTAAAAAGCAAACAGGCTGTAAAAATGGAAAATCTGAACAACAAACACTATTATAACGGCGATATGGCAAAATACAGGCGCACGCGCTTTCTGTATATCATCGAAGCGGCACTTGAATACTTTTTCTCTCTCCTCCTTACGGGGGCGTATATCGCCAAGGTGGCAAGCGCTATCGGAATGTCGGACGGTCTCGTCGGCGTGCTGACGTCCGCCTCGACTCTGGGCTGCGCATTTCAGCTGGTCGCACTGTTTATCGCGGACAAGAAGCCCGTCAAGCATTGGGTATTTGTATGCCATACGATAAATCAGCTGTTTTTTACGGCGGTATGGCTCATTCCGATATTCGGCATTCGGCAGGAAATCAAGATAGCCGTTTTTATAGCGGCTTTAATCGGCGGCTGGATAATAAATCACATTATCAACTCGCCGAAAATAAGCTGGTATATGTCGATGGTCGACGACCGCAAGCGGGGACGCTTTACGGCGAAAAAAGAAATGGTATCGCTTGTATCGGGAATGATATTCACGCTTGTTATGAGTGCCGTAATAGATAAGCTTGAGGCGGACGGAAACATAAGAACCGCGTTTCTCGTCGGCGGACTGACAATGCTCGGACTTACCGTAGCTCATTCGCTTACGCTTATATTTTCATACGAGCGTCCCGCCAAAAAGGCGGATAAACAGAAGGGAACGCTCTTTTCGGTCAAGGAACTGTTGGGCAACAAAGCCCTTCAAAAGGTGCTTATATTTACAACGCTCTGCGTTATGGCAAATTCTGTCGCATTTCCGTTTTTCGGAACATATCAGAACAACGAACTCGGATTTTCGCTTACCTACGTTTCCGTCATAGGAATATTGTATGTGGTTGTGCGCTGTCTGGCTTCCGTGTTTATGGGAAAATATGCGGACAGAACTTCATTCGTTTCAATGCTTAACGTATCTTACGTGTTTGCGATTATAGGTTTTGCGATAATGATTTTTTCCGTTCCCGAAAACGGAAAACTGACGTATACTTTGTTTTATTCCGTTTTTTACGCCATATTCCAAGCGGGCTTCGGAAACGGAGTTATGAATCTGGTTTATGATACCGTCGACAAAAATCAGCGGACGGGAGCTTTCGCTCTTTACAACGCAGTCGGAGGCACGGTCGGCTTTTTAACCACGCTGATATGCAGTGCCGTTGTAGGAGCAATTCAGAAAAACGGCAATACCGTATTCGGAATACATATGTATGCACAGCAATTTTTGTCTATTGTTACGGTAGTACTTTTGGTAATAATTATTATTTATATGAACACCGTTTTAAAAACAAAAAACAGGAAAGGAAGAAACAATGTTTAAGGTTACGGTGCCGATAATGGCAAATACGGAGCTTTCGGAAAATGAAATTTTTGAAGCTTTGGAAAGAGTCAAGGCGGACAGGGTGGCAGTTGTCGTCGAAAGAGAAATCGATTATTCTTTTTCTTCTCCGAAAACGCTGGAGGCTCTCAAGCGTTCGTTAAAAGTTTATGACGAACGCGGATATGACCCGCTTGTATGGGTCGGTCAGACCTTCGGGCACGATACCGCGTCGGGAGGAGGCAAATATACAAATATAAGCTGTATAGCCTCGGATAAAACCGAAAACGGCTCCGTATTCTGTCCGTTGGATAAGAATTTTATCAAGGATTTTCAAAAGTGGGTTATCGATATGGCAAAATGCGGCGCAAAGCTTATATTGCTGGACGACGATTTTCGCTTGAGCTACCGAGGAATGGGTATCGGCTGCTGCTGTGACCTGCATATGAACGAGCTTTGCCGTGAGTTGGGGGAAAATATAACGCGCGGAGAGCTTCGCGAAAAAATATTTTCCGGCGGAAAGAACAAATACCGCGACGCATGGCTTAAGGTTCAGAAAAGCTCTATGGAGAGCTTCGGCAAAGCCTTGAGAGACGCAGTAGATACCGTGGATAAAAACATACGCCTCGGCTTTTGCTGTTCGCCGTGCGGATTTGATTTTGATATGGATACCGTCAAGCTTGCCAAGATAATGGCGGGGGATACGAAGCCGTTTGTCAGAACTCTCGGCGCGCCTTATTGGGCTACAAAGCCAAACCGTCGGTATCTCGGCGAGATAGTCAATATGGAACGTATGGAGATCGAATGGTGCAGTGCGGAAGGCGTTGAGAGCATTGCCGAGGGTGATAATTTTCCGAGACCGCGTTTTGCTACGCCCGCGGCATATGTTGAAATATTCGAGAGCATACTCCGCGCCGACGGAAAAGGCAACGGTATACTTAAATATTATTGGGAATCGTACAGCAATTCTATTGACTATGAACCGGGATATATTACTGCATCGGAGAATGCATTGCCTTTAAAGAACGAAATTGCAAAAATGTTTGAGGACAAGGACAAATGTATAGGTCTCCGTCCGTATAACGTACAAAATATTTCCGAAAACGCCGTATTTGAATCGGGCGATATGCGCGCGATGGATAAGTGTGAAAGATCGCTTTACTATCCTTCCTTGAATTTTACCGCGGTAACATCTATGCCGACGTCGTTTGACAAGAGCGGAATAAACGTTTTATTCGGTGAAAATGCAAGGGTGATACCGCGGAATGAGCTGAAAAACGGAAGCATTATCGATATTACCGCGGCAAAAATACTGACGGAACGCGGTATAGACGTCGGAATTTCAAATGCGGACAATATGACGTATGGCGGAGTACACGGCAGCTTTTCATGTGTACGGGAATATGACGCGCAAAAAGACAAAAACACGGTTATGCGCGGAGATGTCGATGTGTATGATTTGCAGGTTTCAAGCAATGCACGTATTTTGTCATATTTTGAAATTGCAAATCGATTTGTAACGGGCGCATACGAATATGAAAATTCCGACGGAGAAAGATTTCTCGTTTACCCGTTCGACGCCGACCAGGCAAGAAACCAGCGAAATTGGTTTAATTCCTATTGGCGGCGCGAACAGCTTATAGGCAGTCTCGAATTTCTCGGAAGGAAACCGTTTGAGGTATACGACACGGGAAAAAATCCAATGCTTTATATTTTCGCAAAAAAGAATGACCATGCGCTTGCCGTAGGACTTTGGAATATATTTGAGGACAAAATACCGCAGGCACGTATACATATTGAGGGTGAGTATAAAGATATTCGTTTTATAAACTGCAGCGGTCACAGGGAAAATAACGAGGTAATTATCGACTCCGTTATATATCCGTTTGAATTTGCAGGCTTTGAGTTAAAAAAATAAAATTATGAAAGGAAATGAATTTATGAACAACAAAATTAAAATCGCCATTATCGGATGCGGAGGAATTGCAAGAGCCGCTCATATGAAACAATATCTCAAGCTGACAAATGATTTTGAGATAGTCGCTGTCTGCGATATTATTCCGGAAAGGGCAGAGCAGTTTGCAAAGGATTTCGGTATTCCCGCATTTTATACAGACTATAATAAAGTATTTGATATCGAAGGCTTGGACGCCGTAGATATTTGTACTCCGAACTATCTTCATTCAATTATTGCAGTTGCGGCGCTTGAAAAGGGACTTAACGTTTTGTGCGAAAAGCCCGATGCGGTAAGCGTTTCGGAAGCAAATAAAATGAAGGAAGCCGCCGAAAAGAGCGGAAAGCTTTTGATGGTTATAAGAAACAACCGTTTTCTCGGCCAGTCGCAGTATTTGAAAAAGTATATTGAGGACGGAAATTTCGGAAAAATATATGCCGGACGTTGCGGTTGGCAGAGAAGGCGCGGTATTCCCGGTAAGGGAGGCTGGTTTACAACCAAGGCGCAGTCGGGCGGCGGACCGCTTATAGATCTCGGAGTTCATATGATAGACCTGTCTATTTGGCTTATGGGAAATCCCACTCCCGTTGCGGTAAGCGGAAGTACTTTCTGTGAATTTGCAAACAGCGATATCTCCGATTCCGAAAATTCGAGTTTCGGAGACGCAAAATCCGACGGCATATTCGATGTAGAAGATCTTGCGATGGGATATATCAAATTTGATAACGGTGCTTGTCTGCAGATAGAATTTTCTTGGGCTTCAAACGTTGAAAAAGAAGATAAATTTTTTGAATTGCGGGGAACAATGGCAGGAGCATCGTATCATTCCTGCGACGGTAATTTGAAAATATTTACAGAAGAATACGGAAGCACCGTAGATCTCATACCGAATTGTGCGGAAATATCGGGGCATTACGGCAATATAAAGAATTTTGCCGACGTACTGCACGGACAGTCGGAGCCGTGTTTTAAACCGGAGCAGGGACTTAATATGATAAAAATACTCGAAGCAATATATGAATCCGCTAGGACGGGAAAAGAAGTAATACTTTAAGGAGAGGTTAATATGGCAAAGATAAAAGTTACAATCTGGAATGAATTCAGACATGAGAAAATAAAGGAAAAGGTATGGTGTTTATATCCTAACGGACTTCATGCCACAATCAAAGAATTTCTCGATACCGACGAAGAGCTTGACGTAAGACTCGCGGCGCTTGACGACCCCGATTGCGGCTTGCCTGACGACGTATTGAACAATACAGACGTACTTATTTGGTGGGGACATGCACATCACGACCTTGTTCCCGATGAGTTAGTCGAAAAAATAAGAGACAGAGTGTACCGTGCGGGAATGGGCTTTATCGCCCTTCATTCCGCACATCATTCAAAGCCGTTCAAAGCAATAGTCGGAACAAACGGAAATCTTTCATGGGGAAGAAATCAAAGAGAGGTTATTTGGAACGTTTTGCCCGGACATCCGATAACAAAGGGAATTCCCGACCATTTTACATTGGATTGCGAGGAATTGTATTGCGAGCCGTTTTACATACCGCAGCCCGATGAGCTTGTGTTCAATTCTTGGTATGAGGACGGATATGTATTTCGTGCGGGAGCGTGCTTTTATAGAGGTGCAGGCAAAGTATTCTATTTTCAGCCGGGACATGAAAGCTGTCGGTCATTCTACAATATTTATGTACGAAAGATAATTGCAAATGCCGTTCATTGGGCTGCCCCCAATGAAATAGCTTATGAAATTCCGAACGGTTGCCCGAAACTCGAAAACTGTGCATACGATACAACGGCGGAGTATCTTGAGGGTAGCCCCGAAATGTTAAAGGTAAAATAATAAAAATAACGGTGATAAATATGACTAAC
>CAYVLG010000041.1:0-8611 GCA_964452345.1 uncultured Lachnospiraceae bacterium | reverse complement strand
CCTATCGGAACGATATTTACCGATTCGATCTACACACCCGTGTACAATGTCAATTATTCGGTTGAGAATACCCGTGTCGGAACAAGAACCGACTTTGACAAGCTTACGTTGGACATCTTGACAAACGGAACTATTACGGCAAAGGAAGCGATTTCATTCGGAGCCAAGATTCTCAACGAGCATCTCAACTTGTTCGTGGATTTGTCGGACGAGGCGAAGAATGTAGAGATTATGGTCGAGAGAGAAGAAACCAAGAAGGAAAAGGTTCTTGAGATGACCATTGAGGATCTTGACATGTCTGTACGAAGCTTCAACTGCTTGAAGCGTGCAGGCATTGATACGGTTGAGGACTTGACGAACCGTACCGAGGAGGATATGATAAAGGTCAGAAACCTCGGAAAGAAGTCGCTTGAAGAAGTTATCAATAAGCTGCACTCTCTGGGACTTGAGCTCCGCAAGGAGGAGGAATAATTCCGCTTGGAATTTTCCTCGGTGCAAAGATTAGATTAAATACGGTAAAAGGAGGGAAATATAATGCCCGGAACAAGAAAACTCGGCAGAACCACCGCACAGAGAAAAGCAATGATGCGCGGAATGGTAACTCTGCTGCTGGAAAACGGACAGGTTGAGACTACGCTCACAAGAGCAAAGGAAGTCCGTTCCATGGCTGAAAAAATGATTACGCTCGGTAAGAAGAATACACTTGCAAGCCGCCGCGCGGCACTTGCATATATTACCAAGGAGGAGGTTGTAACAAAGGTATTTGTTGAACTTGCTCCCATGTACGCAGAGCGTAACGGCGGTTACACGCAGATTTTCAAGCTCGGACCCCGCAGAGGCGACGGAGCTGAAATGGCGATAGTAAAGCTTATCGATTATGTAAAGCCTGCTGCAGACGACAAGAAGGCTAAAAAGGAAAAGAAGGTAGAAGCTCCCGCATTGGAGAACTGATATTTTCTAAAACTAAAACGCACCGGGAATTTTCCGGTGCGTTTTAGTTTTTGTCGAGGCTTTTTGTGAAAAGTGTATAATTGTCTATTTGTGAAAAAATATTGACATTTTAATTCCAAAGTGATATAATATAAACAATCTACTTGTATTAAATTATATCACGAAAGGAAAAATCACAATGAAAAAACTGCTTGCAATTATTTTGGCACTTGTTTTTGCGATATCTGCAATTACGCTGACGTCCTGTGTATCCGACGGTACCGAATCCGATACTAAATCCGAATCGTCCGAAGAGCAATCCGAGGTGAATAATGAGGTTACCGACAAAAAAGATGCCGATATTTCCGAAAAGGAGCTTAAAGAGGTTAAGCTTGAGGGCGGAACAGAGGTAAAGAATCTTGACGGAAAAACACCGTATCAACTTTATACCGGCATAAAAACGACTATGGATACTATAACGCAGTATAAGATGAATGGGACAATGACCTCGGGCGAAGAGAAAGAGGTTTTCGGATTTACACTGGGTGAGAATACGGCGTATATGTACAGTGACGACAGCGAGGGTTGGTTCGTAGACGGAACTGTATATACAAAAAGCGGTGAAAGCAAGACAAAGCGCAGTGCGACGTTTGAAAACATTAAGAGCTCCTGCGAGGATTATTGGTCGTATATTTATTTGGGTGAAGTTCTGACCGAAAATTATTTTGACGGCGTAAAGCTTATGAAGACCGACGGCGGTTTGTACTATTTTACGCTTTCGTTTACGGCGGAAAATTCTCCCATCGAGGGTGCTGCGTTTACTTATACGCTTGCATTTGACAATGACGGAGTAGTTGTACAGAGCAACTTGGATATGACGAATAACGATATGAATATCTGTATGCTTCTGGCAGTAGGAAAAGTTGCTCCTATTTCAGCTCCCGCGGACGCTTCCTCGTATGTTGAACGCAGCAGCGTAAATAACAGAGTGGACGGCGAAGTCGGAATAGAAAGTCCGAATAATACGGTTACTCCCGAAATCGACAAAACTCAGATACCGAATGAAGCTCCGTAAAATACAAAACAGTAACTCAAATCAAAAGGCAGGAAAAATCCTGCCTTTTGTAATTTTACCTGCCCTTGGCAATCAGCATAAGCTCCTGATAAAATTTTTCAATTTCTGTCTGTCGGTTGAAAATTCAGAAGCTGACGCGCACGGCTCCGCCGTCGGGAGTATCAAGCGTTTTGTGGGCAAGCCCCGCACAGTGATAGCCGCCGCGAACGCATATACCGCGCTTGTCAAGTTCGGCAGCTGTTTCCTCCGAAGATACACCGTCAAGATTAAAAAGCACGGTCGCTCCCGTATATTCGGGAGCATAAAGCGTTATTCCTTTCGTATTTCCGAGCATATTGCCAAGCCGTCCGCAAAGCCTGCCTTCGGCTTGAGCAATGTTTTCGGTTCCGTATTCGCGTACCTTTTTTATACCTGCGCAAAGACCTGCAATGCAGGGCGTTGACAGCGTTCCCGCCTCGTATCTTTCGGGTGCCGCCGAGGGCATATCGGGAGACAGTGAGGCAATGCCGTTTCCGCCTTCCGTGAGCGTGTCGAGTGATATATCCTTGCCGAGGACGACAATTCCGCTTCCCTGCGGGCCGTAAAGTCCCTTATGTCCCGGAAGACAAAGTGCGTCTATCATCATTTCTTCGACGTTTATGTCAAGATGTCCCGCGGATTGGGCTCCGTCAACGGCAAATAATATTCCGTGCCTGCGGCAAAATGCTCCGATTTCCTTTATCGGAAGCGTTGCGGAGCATATGTTGGAGGCGTGGGTACAGAACACAAGCCGTGTGTTTGGGCGTACCAGCCGCGCAATATTCGCGCATATCAGCGTCGGGGATTGCCGCGGACGGCAGGTAAGCGTTTTGAAAACGTCGTAGGATATTTTTCCTTCCTCCGCCATTTTGTGTATCGGACGCCATACGGCATTGTGTTCAAGGTCGGAAATTATAACGTGATCGCCTTCCTTGAGCAGACCCTTAAGAACCGCGTTTATGCCGTGCGTGGTATTGTACGTGAAAAAAACTCTGTCGGCTCCCGAGGCTCCGAACGTTTCGGCGGCAAGCTCACGGCATTCAAAAACCTTTTGAGCCGCCCTGACGGAAAGTATATGTCCGCTTCTTCCGGGGTTTCCGCAGTAGGTGCAGATACATTTTGTAACCTCGTTTGCAACGCAGGCGGGCTTTGGAAACGTCGTTGCGGCATTGTCGAAATATATCATTCTATGCCTCCCCATTCCTTCACGCGCAGTCCTGAGTATGCGAGAACGCTTTTTACATTTTGCAGCTGATTGCAGGCAAACGTTACGCTCCAGACGCAGCCCTTGTGAGCGGAGGAGGCTTCGGTTTTATTTAAGCTTGTGGGAATTGCCGCCGCCGATAAGACCTTTTGAGCTTTTTGCGCATTTGTTATCGAGCCCATTACGGCAAAGCAGCCGCGATTTGTATAGCCTGTTGCTTTTCTGTCCGTTATCATAATTACACCTCCTTCATAGACAGTATATGCGGGTGTCGAAAAAAAGGTGCTCCGCTGCGTAAATAAAAAGAACCGTCCTCGGTTTTATCCGAAGACGGCGTTAATCGTTTGTGTATTCGCTCTCCAAAACGGAGCTGATACCGATAGTTCGATATTTGCCCTTTACGAGCATTGAATCCCTGTGATAGCCCTCAAACGTCATTCCAAGCTTTTTCATAACGGCAAGAGAAGCGTCGTTGCCCTTCATAAATTTTGCCTCGATACGGTGCAGTCCGAGCTCCGAAAAGCCGAAAACAACAATTTTTTTGGCGGCCTCAAAGCCGTACCCCAGCCGATGATAATCGGGATTGACTACGTAGCCTATTTCGCCGATTCTGTTGACGGTATCGATTGATGTAAATCCGACGGTTCCGATCATTTTGCCGTTTTCGGCGAGCGTTATCGCCCAGTCGTAAAAATCTCCGTTCGAATACCTCTCCTCTATATAGTTAAGATAGCTTCTCGTATAGCCGACGGAGGTATGCGGAGACCATAAAAGATACTCCGTTACGTCTTCTCTCGACGCGTATTCGTGCATATCGAAGGCGTCCGATGTCTGCATGGGACGGATAACGAGACGCTCGGTGCGGAGTGTCGGCATATCGGAGAAAATTTTTCTGATTTTTTTTGCTGATTTATCGTGCTTCATTTTATCCTCTTGATGATACAAAAATAATTTATCTATAATATTATAAACAATCTTTCTGTTTTTTTCAAGACATAATTTCGATTTTGTAAAAAAATTTAAAAAAGCAAATGTTTTTCGCATACTTATTTGACAAACGGCAACTTATGTGCTATAATTAATATGAGTAATAATATTGATTTGAGAAACGGAGGAGGCATATGACGCAGTCGGGTAAAACACTCGGTATTCTTGGCGGTCTCGGTCCTATGTCAAGCGTGTATTTCTATGAAATGCTGACGGTGCATACCAAGGCGGAGCGCGATCAGGAGCATTTGAATATTTTGCTTTCCTCACGTGCCGATACGCCCGACAGAACAGATTTTATTCTCGGGCGTTCGTCGCAGAATCCCATATATACGATGAAGGCTGAGGTTGCAAAGCTGGTCGGAGCCGGTGCCGATATAATCGCCATACCGTGCAATACGGCACACAGTTTTTACGAGCAGTTGAGTGCCGACGCGCCTGTTCCCGTTATTAATATAATCAGGCAGACGGCTCTGTTTTGCAGACGTGAGGGTGTTAAGAAAGCGGGTATTCTTGCAACCGAGGGTACGATCGCTTCGGGCGCATACGAAGAAATTTTCAATTTGGCGGGTATAGAATGTATTTCTCCCGCCGACGAGGAGCAGAAAATAATATCCGATATAATATATGGCGGCATCAAGCGGGGAATGCCTCCGAACGAGGAGGCTTTTTCAAAAGTGACGGACAAGCTTTTGAATATGGGCTGTGACAGGCTTATACTCGGCTGTACGGAGCTGTCGCTGATTAAGCGGACGGGTGCGCTTGACGCTTTGCTGTTTGTCGATTCGCTTGAGGTGCTTGCATATTCCGCGATAAAAATGTGCGGCAAGCTTCCGACGGGCTTTGATGAGCGGCTTATGAATTTTAAAATATAGGGTACGGATACAGGAGGAGAGGCTATGAATTTAAAGGAGCTTATCGGTGTTATCGATTATAAAGAGGTCATAAACCGCACAGGTCTTGACACCGAGACTATAACCGTCGGGTCTCTTTGCAGTGACTCGAGAAAGGCGCATACCGATTCTGTATTCGTGTGTATCAACGGAGCAATGGCGGACGGTCACGACTATGTCGGCGAGGCATATGCGAACGGCTGCCGCGTGTTTGTAACAGAGCACGCGGCGCGCCTTCCCGACGATACCTTTACCGTGATAACGTCGGATACCCGTGTAGCGCTTGCAAAGCTGTCGGCTCACTTTTTCGGTCATCCGTCGGACGAGCTTCGCATAATAGGAATTACGGGTACGAAGGGGAAAACGACGTCGTCTCTGCTTATCTACAACATACTTAACGAAAGCGGCGTGAAAACGGGATATATAGGTTCCAACGGGGTTTACTATCTCGATAAATATTTCAGTACGCTGAACACCACGCCCGAAAGCTACGATCTTCAGGAGCATATGCGGGCGATGGCTGACAGCGGCATAAAAATTCTCGTAATGGAGGTTTCTTCTCAGGCACTTAAGCTTGCGCGCGTACACGGCATACGCTTTGAAATATGCGTGTTTACCAATCTTTCGCCCGACCATATAGGCGAATTCGAGCACCCCGATTTCGAGGACTATAAAAACTGCAAAAGAACGCTGTTTACCGACTACGGAGCGGATTATATAGTATATAACGGCGACGACGAGTACGCGCTTGACGTCGTAGGCGGAGCACGGTGCGAAAAGGCAAGCGTTTCGCTTCATAAGGCTTCCGATTTTAAAGCCGACAGTATAACGTATTTTCGCTCGGCGGGAAATATCGGCGTAAGCTTTGAGTGCATAACGGGGGATAAAGCCTTTCCCGTCGCACTTTCATTCCCCGGGGAATTTAGTGTTTATAACGCTCTTACGGCGATTGCCGTATGTATGCGTCTCGGTCTCGGCGCGGGTGTCATAACGAAAACTATGCGCCATATACGTATAAAGGGGCGTTTTGAAACGCACGAGCTTCCCAACGGTGCAACCGTGGTTATAGATTATGCGCATAACGGAGTCAGCCTCAAGGCGGCATTGAACGCTCTGCGCATTTACGACCCGACAAGGCTGATATGTCTTTTCGGAGCTATCGGCGGCCGTACAAAAATGAGACGTGCGGAGCTTGGGCTTGTCGCCTCGCGCGATGCGGATTTCTGCATACTGACGTCGGATAATCCCGACAATGAATCTCCGAATGCAATAATAGGGGAAATAGCGTCGTATTTTACGGCGGGTACCTGCCCCTATGTGGCTATTGCGGACAGAAAAAAAGCAATAGAATACGCGCTGTCGCATTCACGGCAGGGAGATATAATTTTGCTGGCAGGCAAGGGGCACGAGGCATATCAGATAATACACGGTGTGCGGGAAAAATTTTCCGAGGCCGAGATAGTTGAGCAGTACTGTAAAGAACATTCGGGAGAAGAGGTAAAATGAAAAAATATCCGTTAAAGCTGTCGTATACGGCAAAAACCGCGCTTTGGGCGGGAAAAAGACTTAAAGAGGAATTCGGAAAGCAATCGGAGCACGACACCGTTTCCGAAACGTGGGAGCTGTCCGTCCGTGAAAACGAGATGTCATATATCTTGAACGGCGAGGCAAAGGGAATTTCTCTTCGCGAATATTTTGAAAGAACGGGGTATTCCTGCGTATCTCCGAGCTTTACGAGAGAAGAACGTTTTCCGCTGCTGGTAAAGCTCATCGACGCGGCAGACGTGCTGTCGGTTCAGGTTCACCCCGACGACGCATATGCCGCCGAGGTTGAGAACGACAGCGGAAAAACCGAGATGTGGTATATAGTCGACGCCTGCGAGGGCGCGGAGCTTGTGTACGGCTTGAAGGACGGAATAACGCGTGAGGATTTTGCGCGTGCCGTTCGTGAAAAAAGAATTTCCGACGTGATAAAAAAAGTACCCGTTAAAAAGGGAGAGGCATATTTTATCCCTTCGGGTATGCTGCACGCCATAGGCGCAGGCATACTTATCGCCGAGATACAGCAAAATTCAGACCTTACGTACCGTGTTTACGACTTTGACCGTGTAGGCAAGGACGGAAAGCTGCGGCCGCTTCACGTCGAAAAGGCACTTGACGTTACAAGACCGTATTCGGCAGATGAAATTAATGCGGTTTGTTATTCAAGGGGTACGGAGTGTGAGGAAGGAAAGCTGCTTGCCGCCTCGGAGTATTTTAAGGTAAGATATTTGAAGATTGACGGAAATGCGGAGCTTGCCGCTTCGGAGCAAAGCTTTGTTTCATTGCTTTGCGTCGGCGGAGAGGGCTGTATGGAATTCGGCGGTGAAACATATCCGCTGAATAAGGGCGACAGCTACTTTTTGCCTGCGGGAATGGGCGATTTTTGCGTTTGCGGAGACGCAGAGCTGATAATTTCCGAGTTGTGATGCGTTTTTTTAGGCTATAAATGAGGAAAAATCGTATTTGCCGAAATTTTTTTGCCGAATGTGTTGAAAAATGACGCATTATATGGTATACTATTACAGATGAAGAAAATAATTATCTTATCAAGAGTGGCGGAGGGACAGGCCCTGTGAAACCACGGCAACCTGCTTTTTAAGTAAGGTGCTAATTCCGGAAGATGAGAAAATAAATCTCCGGAGTAATTCCGGAGATTTTTAATTAAATCAGAAAAGCTTAAGGAGAATAAGAAAAATGAAAAAAATGCTGTTTACATCGGAATCGGTTACGGAAGGACATCCCGATAAGGTTTGTGATAAAATTTCGGACGCGGTGCTTGACGCGATACTTGCACAGGATAAAATGGCGCGTGTTGCGTGCGAAACCTTTTGTACGACGGATTCCGTTACGGTAATGGGAGAAATTACGACGACCGCAAAGATAGACGTTGAGAAAACGGTACGCGACACCGTAAGAAAAATCGGATATACGGACAAAAATATCGGTTTTGACGCGGATACCTGTAAGGTAACCGTGATGATACACGAGCAGTCTCCCGATATAGCTCTCGGAGTTGACAAATCTCTTGAGGCAAAGGAAGGCAACGGAGACGGTCTCGATACGGGTGCGGGCGACCAGGGACTTATGTTCGGCTATGCCTGCAACGAAACATCGGAGCTTATGCCTCTTCCTATATCCTTGGCTCAAAAGCTTGCCATAAGACTTACCGAGGTAAGAAAAAACGGAACGCTTGAATTTTTGCGTCCCGACGGAAAAACACAGGTCACCGTCGAATATCACGACGGCAAGCCCGTAAGAATAGATACGGTGGTTATTTCGTCACAGCACAGTGCGGACGTTGAGCTTGCCGAGATACGCAAATCCATAATTGATAACGTAATAAAGCCCGTCGTTCCTGCCGAGCTTATGGACGGAGACACGAAAATATACGTAAATCCCACGGGTCGCTTTGTAGTAGGCGGACCTGCGGGAGATACGGGTCTTACGGGAAGAAAAATAATA
>CAYVLG010000040.1:0-8634 GCA_964452345.1 uncultured Lachnospiraceae bacterium | reverse complement strand
GACTCTGCGTATCTCAGTCTTCTTTGACAGCGTTACGATTACCCAGTTGGAGGGATCGCCTTCGGTACCGTTGCCTATCACGTAGGTCTGGTCGTTGTCCTTGAATATGTCGGTTGCCGTTCCCGTACCCGTCTTGGAAACGAGAATGCCGTCAGCGGAAACCTCAAGAAGCTTTGCGGGGTCCTGTTCCATTACGATATTCGCGATATCGCCCGCCGCGCCGTCCTTTTCAACGCCGTTTATAACAACGTTGCGGAAACGGAAGTCCTCGGTGCGGTGTTCGTCGCTCTGACGTACTCTTATGTAGAGATATTCCGTTGTGTCGTTTACCTCAAGAGTGTAAACCTTGTTCTTTACTATGGTGCTTCCGAGCGTCTTGAGCGTTACCCAGTTTACACCGTCGACAGAGCCGTCGATGCTTGCTCCGCCCATTTTGCCCTGATCCGCGGAGGGAGCGGTGATAATGTTCTCCGCGCCGTCCTCTGCGGCAAATGCCGCCTTAACGTCGCCGACAACTCCGTCGGACGCCTTTGCGTCGGCAACTGTTATAGCGACGGCGTCGGTGTCGGCGTCGCCGCTGTCTCCGCCGTTGTCTGCCGAGGTGTCCTCGGTCTTCGCGTCCGTGTCCGTGTCGGTGTCGTCTCCCTTGCCGTCCTTACAGGAAACAAGAGAGGCCGCAAGCATGAGCATTGCAAGAATTAAAGCTGTGATCTTGAGTTTTTTCATGACTTACTCCTTTTTTAATTTTTTAATTTTATATCAACTCCGAGCCAAGCGTGATCGGAGCTGTATATCTGTTGGTTGTACATGAGGGTCTCGAATTTGAGAACCTCGGCGTCTTTTTTGGTGGCGGTGATGTGGTCGCAGGAGCCCGCCGACGGCGTTCCTTTTGCCCAGTCGTGCCACGAGCCCGCCTTGTTTACGCGCAAAGCTTCGTCCGCGTGCATACAGTCGTAGCTGTCGATGTTCGCGATATATGTTGTTATCGCTTTTGACCATTCGTTGCTGTTGAGGTCGCCCATTGTAAACACGGGCATTTTCTCGGCAAGAGAATTCGCAAGCGCGGAAATCTCGGCTACCTGAGTCATGGTATTTTCCGTGTCCCTGCCATCCCAGTGCGTGCTTACGAGTGCGAAACGCTTTCCCGTACTCTTTACGGTGAAAATTCCCCACGTCATACAGCGGCAGCGGGCGTTGTTGAAGGCTGAATAATATTTCATATCCGAGCTTTCAAGCGTCAGCAAGTCGGTTCTGTACATTATTGTCGAATAAACGTACAAATGAGCGTACTGCGGATTGGGATTTTTGAATTTAAGCACGCTCCACTTGTCCCGTGCGTGGTATTTGTCAAACTGCTCGTAGCAGTCGGCGCAAAATTCCTGCACGCCGACAATGTCGGGTGCGTAATAATCGAGGCAGGCGTGGAAAATCTCCTCACGTGCGGCGATTGTGATTTTGTCCATACAATCGTTGTAAAGCGGTACGTTAGCCATGGTGTTCGCGGTGATGATACGAAGCTCCGTACCCTCGGCACGGCTCGAATCGTTCGGGTCGTCAAAATAATTTCCGACGGTATCGCACTTTCCGTCTCCGATAAGCTCTCCGTACGTTTCGGCAAGCGTTTTGAGAAGCAGTGAGAGTGAATGCTCTCCGCCCGTTTTTATGACGAGCCTGCCGTTCACCGCCTTGACGGCATAGCAGAGAGGCTTTTGTGCCTCGACCGCCGAATTTTCCGCACGGTCGGTCTCGCCGACGAGTATCTCGCCGTCCGTCGGCGGGCAATCGCGGTCAAGCTTTGCCTCGTATTTTGCACCGCCCTTTGCCGAAAGAGCTTCGGCAAAGGCGGTTACGTATTTTTCAAGGTTTTTGTCTGAATATACGATATTGATACTTTTCATTTTAGTTGGTAAATTTGATATCGGCTATAAGCCAAGCGTGGTCGGAAGCCCATATCTGTTCGTTGTAAATAATTGTTTCGAATTTGAGAACCTTTGTATTTGCCTTCGTCGAGGTTATGTGGTCGCAGGAGCCTCCGACGGTTTTGTCGTATTCTCCCCAGCCGTGCCAGGAGTCCTGAACATTGACTCTTACGCTCTCGTCGGCGTGCATACAGTCGTAGCTGTTTGCAATTTCCATAAACTTCTTCCAAGCCGCCGAGGACTCGTTGCTGTTGAAGTCGCCCGTCGTAAATACGGGAATATTCTTATTTGTAAGCATATCGTTTACAAAGTCCGAAAGCTCCTGTGCCTGCACGAGAGTGTTGTCATTGCCCTGATCCCAGTGCGTGCTTACCATGCAGAACTGCTTGCCTGTGCTCTTATCCTTGAGTATCGCCCAGGTAATGCAGCGGCAGCGTGCATTATTGTGCTTCGAATAAAAATTCATTCCCGAATCGACAAGCGTATAAAGGTCGCTGCGGTACATTATAGTCGAAAATACGTATTCGTCCGCATAATTCTTATTGGTATTTTTGAATTTGAGTACTTCCCAGCTATCTATATCCCAATAGTCGTTTATTTTTTCATAGAAGCTCGGGTCGCATTCCTGAACGCCGACAACCGTAGGCTCGTAATAGTCGAGAGAAGCAAGGAATATTTCCATTCTGCGCTCATACGCAAATTTCTGTTCGATAGCTCCGCTGTCCCAGCCTTCAAGGTTTGCCATAATATTTGCCGACATTATGCGCAAATCCGTGCCCTTCGCCTTTGAGGAATCGTTGGGATCGTCGTACATATCGCCGTTAAGCTCGTACAGCTTGCTCATATCGATTTTCGAAGAGCTTCCCTGAATGATATCGATAAAATTTTTAAACAAGTAGACTCTCGAATGCTCTCCGCCGTATTTCACGACAAGCTTGCCGTCTACATTTTTTATAATGTAGTTCAGCGGAACCTGACCGTCAACCTCGGCAGAAGCCGTTCTGTTGGTTTCGCCTATGAGTATCTCGTACTTGCTTTCATCCGTCTTTTCGTCAAGTCCCGTTTTGAGATACCAGCCCGTTTTTTCCGCTATCTCGCCACGGAGTTTTTCAACATCGGAGGCAATTGCCTCGTCACCGTAGACTATTTTGTAGTTACCGAGAAGCACGCCGTCTATCTTCCATTCGGGAATATCGAAATCGCTTACAAGCGCCTCGTGCACGTCGCACGCCTCAAGCGTAAGCTCACCGTCGGCATAGTTTTTGAGAATACTGTCTGACAGCCACTTAAGCGCGGCATTGAAGCCGTCTTCCGTATATGCGGCAACCGCGATGTTTCCGTCCTTGGCGATTATGCGCCAATCGTTATACATAAGCTCGGTATAAGCCTCCGCCGAAAGAGCAAAGCCCGTTTCGCCGACGAGAAGCTTGCCCGTCTCGCCCGACGCCGCCGTCTCGTATTTTCTTTCAAGCTTAATTCCCGTTTTATCCGAGAAAAGCGATATAAGAGAGGTCGACGCATTAAATTCGACAGCCGTGGATTTTGCCGAAACAACAACTTCAAAGGCAGACGCTCCGCCCGATATAAGCGATATTATTTCGGCAGGCTCGGTTTCGGACGACGTGTCCCCGACGGTATCCGAGGTACCGTCACCTTTTCCGTCTGCGCACGCCGCAAAGCTTAATAGCATTACGGCGCACAGCAGCAAAGACAATATTTTTTTCATAACATCTAATACTATGTTTCCCGATTACGAGAACATAAAGATTGTGGATTCGAGGTTGCTGTTAAGAGTCTTCTTTCTGGAAGCCCAATAAACGCTTACGGACTCCTGCTCGCGTACACAGTGTCTTACAAATCCGAAGATGTCGATAGTATCAAGTATACGGCCCGGCTCGTAAACTATGCCGTCTCTCGTAAGCTCAAGCATTTCGACGTCTTCCGCTCTCTTTGAATATCTGTATTGGAGAGCTTCGAACACAACGGGAGAAAGATTTGTATAGCCGTCATGTGCCATAGATTCAAGAACTGCCGCGGAAGCATTCTTGTCGCTCGCACATATCGGAATAGAGAACATACTGTAAAGCATGGACAGGCAGGTATAGTAACCATCCTGATCTTCGTCATATTTCGGCATGGGAAGCATACCGTAGTTGACGTCGGATTTTACGAGAGAATCCATTATTCTTGCAGCGGTAGTCTGGTCAAATATCGTTTTCTGCTCTTCAAGTGCGGTAGTCCATGCCTTTCTGTCGTAAGTAGCGGCATATGAAGCCTTGCCGTTGTTGTGAAGCAGGTCGGTTATTTTTTCTACAACCGCAATTCCGCGGTCGCCGTAAAGGTCGCTGTTGATTTCTATCTCGCCCATGCTGTTGGTTTTAATGCTGTAAAGGTTGCAGCTGTACTGGAAGGCGTCGTATATGGTATAGTCGCCCGTTACGAGACCGAAACTGTCTCCGACATCGGCAATGTTGTTATTGTTAACGTCCTCATAAACGCCCGCCGTGAGAGTCTTAAGCTTTTCTATAGTCCACTTGCCCTCTTTTACCAAAGCGTACAGGTCGCCCATCTGGTTATCCTTTGCTTTGTCGTAGTCATAGGTCATAAGAACCATTGCTTTTACGGTGCTTGCCGTCATATCGCCCGTGCAGTAATACATTTTACCGTTTATGGTGTTGGTATCCTTGAGGTTCTGCGACCAGTAATCGGCATTCCAATTAATGTAGTCAACCTTTGTGAGGTCCTCGTAGAAGCCTCTCTCCGTTCCGCGCGAAGCGCATAACGAATACTGGCAGACAAGATCGATGCTCTCATCGCCGCTCTGAATAATCGTATCGAGCTTTGCAACAAAGTTGCCCATGTCGTTGTAAGAGCCCGCCTGCTCAGTGACGCTGAACTTGAGGTTAAGCTCCTGTTCAACGGTCTTGAGGTGACGGTAGGTCTCCTGCTCGACATTGGAAAGCTCCGAGGTGAGCTCCTGTACCCAGTCCTCTGCCTGATCCCATGTCAGAATATTGAAATCCTTTCCGCCGTAATCCACGTCGGGCACTTTATATGTATCGCCCTCCGCGTAAGTGATTGCCACCGTGTCGCTTGTATCCTCATCTTCCTTATCGGAACAGCCTGCAATAAGTACCGCCGACGAAAGAAGCATCAGAAGACACAGTATTAAGCTGATTGTTCTTTTCAACATAATTTTCTCCTCCTTTTTTATGTTGTGTTATTATTGTATCACATATTGCCCTTTAAATAAATGGTTGAATCGCCACTCTTTTGGGTCAAATCGACTGTCTTTTTTCCTTTTTCGGGTTCGATTGTTCAAAAAAACCATTTAAGGAAACGATTTATATGCAACATTCACATATTACTTACCTATCGTTTGTTTATCTCCGACACAGCCGCAAAATAAAGAATAATTATTTTTATCGTTTTTCTGTTTACAAATCGCAAACGTTATGATATAATAATATAATAGGATAGTTGTAGCACCAAGAAAAAACCTCCCCCTAAGTACTTATCTGCGGAGTAAAAATGAAAGAAAAAAATAAAGTAATTTCCGAAAAGACTAGGGAAACCGCTGAGCTTGCTCTTTCCTGTCTGTTTTATATATTCGCCGCGGCGTATATTCCTATCGCACTGTATTTGCCCATGAACGAGTGGCTTTCCGCCGTAATTGCCCTGACCGTATGCGTACTCGGCGTCGCCGTACTCGCAAAAATCGCACACGGAGTCCGCAATATAATCGGCTATATAATTATTGTAGGAATTTTCGTTCTTTTCGGCGGAATGCTCCTGCCGATAGGAATATTCTCGGCATTCGCGTCCGCCTCATGTGTGTTTGCATACCTGATTTCAAAAAAACGCGCACCTTTTGTATGGGGAATTCCCGCAATACCGCTGATAATATCAATTTTGATTGTAAAAAGCGTCACAGGCGCAGTGCTTTCACTCTTCGCTCTTCCCTGTTCCGTTATGCTTGCTTGGGCGGTAAAGGACAAATGCGGAAGAGTTGAGGCGGTTTGCCGAATATCCTTCGGAATATGTCTTTCGGCGGTACTGCTGTTCATGTGCACGGTATATTCCGCATACGGCGAAATTTCCGTACAGAACGCAAAGCTGCTCATTGAAGCGGCAAGAGAACAGGTTACGGTTATTTTGAATTCCGCAACTGAGGAAATCGGCTCCGTGCTCGGATACGACCTGACGTCGGTCGGCATAACCAATATAATCGACGTATCCGTCTCATCGCTGTTCAATCTTCTTCCCGCACTTGTAATAACGCTGGCAAATATATCGGCTTATATAATTCATTCCCTCTATCTCTCCGTAATATACACAACGGAAGAAGAGAAGAAGGAAGCGCTGCCTATGCTTTCATTAGATATGAGCTTGGCGTCCGCGATACTGTATATCGTATCGATGATTCTCGCATTCGTCCTCACCTCCGACAAAACCGCAATATACGGCACGGCGGCAGAAAATTTAATGCTCGTACTGGCACCCGGACTCATACTTACCGCGCTGGCAGGCATTCGCACGCTTACCTCGCGCCGCGGTCCCTCCTGCCTCGGCACGCTTCTTTATCTCGGAGTTATTTTCCTGCTCGTAAGTCTGTCGGTATATGCGATAGTCGGCGTTTCGCTTGTCGGTGCAATTCTGATAATACTTGCGAATATTGCAAAGAAAAAGTCAAACGATAAGCAATAGTCGGCTATATATTAAAATGATTTGCGATGTTTTTTACAATTAAAATTGTTTCTTAACCGTAATATACACCGCGAAAGGACTTAATCAATGTCAAACAAAAAATTTGATTTATTCAAGCGTTTGATCGAGCTGCCTTCATTGGTATACGTAGTACTTGCAGTACTGTTTTTCACAATTCACGCACTGCTGTGTACCTACACAAAAATTTCGGCAGCGGTCTGCGCGCTTGTGCTCGTAATAATTTATATCATTGCATCTGTTGTAATTTATCTTTCTGTTCAGCGGAAAATGAGCTTGTTCCGTATCGCTTCCAACGCCTCGGAGGAGCAAAACAACGGAGTAATATATACGTTCCGTCATCTTCTCCGTTCGCCGTATGCCGTCGTAACCGACAAAGGAAAAATCGTCACGGTCAACTCGGCAATGAAAAACGCCGCAGGTGCGGCGGCAACCGTTTTCAATAACGATATAACGGCAATATGCGATATTCCCTTCGACTACATCGTCAAGCACATTACAGACAGTACGATTGACGAAAACGCGGGCGACGAACAGGAAGATATCGAGCTTCTCAAGGACAAAAAGACGATTTGCGAAATAAACGGCAGAGCCTATCATATAGAATGCTATCCTCTTTATTCGAAAGAAAAGCTTTTCTACCTTTTGATGTTCAGCGATATAACCGAGCTTCGTGCATTAAGCATAAAGCATCGCTCACAGCACACCTGCGTTGCGTATATAGTAATCGACAACCTGGACGAAATAGCGCAGTACGCACAGGCAAGCTATCAGGCAGAGGCAACTCAAGTGGATTCCATTCTCAAGGAATGGGCAAAGGGACTCGGAGGCATACTCCGCGAATACGAAAGATACAAATACGTTCTTCTGCTGACAAGGCAAAGCATGCTGTCGTGTGCAAAAGCAAAATTTGAAATTCTCGACCGCATACGCGAAATAAGACTCGGCGACGACAATATGCCGATAACGGTTTCCATCGGAATAACAACACTCGGCGATACACTTGCCGAAAGAGAGCACGAGGCTCTCGTTTGTCTGGAAATGGCTCTTCAGCGCGGAGGCGACCAAGCCGTAATGAAAAATGAGACGGGTACCTTCTTCTTCGGCGGACGCACAAAAAGCCAGCAGAAAAAATCGGGCGGTCACTCGCGTGTCATAGCAAACAAGCTATGCTCTATGATACAAAGCTCCTCAAAGGTCATAGTTATGGGGCACAGCAACCCCGACTTCGACTCGATAGGCGCGTGCGTCGGAATTGCCGCGCTGTCTATATATCTCGGAGTTCCCGTAAAAATAGTCACCGATATAGCGTCGAAAAACTTCAAGGCGTGCACAGGCAGGCTTTGTGAGCTCGGGGATTACCGCGATATCTTCGTAGATGACGTAACAGGTCTCGAAGAGAGCGAATTCGGCACTCTGCTCGTAATAGTCGACGCAAACAATTTCAAAATTCTCGAAGCGCCCGAAATAGCGGCAAATTCGTTTAAAACGGTCGTAATAGACCACCATATAAAGAAGGAAGAATTTGAGCACGAACCACAGCTGGCGTATATCGATCCATCCGCCTCCTCGGCGTCCGAGCTTATCAGTGAAATACTCGAATTCAGCATTCCCGTCGGAACGCTTCGCAAGGAAGAGGCAAACGTTCTTATGGCGGGCATAATGGTTGACACGCAAAACTTCACACGTACCGTCGGAACAAGAACCTTCAGCGCGGCGCTTTACCTCCGCGGAGCCGGAGCAAGTCCCGAATACGCGCGCACCTTCTTCGAGCAGGCTTTTGAGGACTACCACTCCGAGGCTCTGTTCGGTATGGGAGCGGAAATATACAGAGACGAGATAGCAATAACCGCCTGCGAGGGAACGGGCTCGGGCAACGACAGAATCGCCGCGGCGAAAGCCGCCGACAGGCTCTTGGCAGTAAGGAACGTCAACGCGGCTTTTGCTCTCGTATTAATCGGAAATACCGTACACATATCGGGACGCTCCA
>CAYVLG010000039.1:0-8676 GCA_964452345.1 uncultured Lachnospiraceae bacterium | reverse complement strand
CTTTTTTCTTCCCCCAGTAGAACTGGGGGTTTATTTCCACGTCTGAAGACACCAATTAAACAGCGCCGCGCGGATTATACCGTGCGGCGCTTTTGCATATCGGCTTATATATGCCATTTTAATATATTTTTTTGGAATTATCTATTGATTTTATTTGCTGTATATGTTATAATAATACCACAATATATAAGGAGGAATATATATGCTGAAGATTATTTCGGGCAAAATAATAGATATTTCATCGGAATCCGAAAAAATAAAATTTGTTTCAAAATTTCCAACTCTGGTTTTGATTATAAACGGTTCCGCATTCATAAACAGAGAGCTGACAAACGGCGGCTGCTTTATTCCCCGCTCTGTCAATACTTATATAAAATCGGAGCGCGGCGGCTCCTGTACGGCGGCGATATTCGAGCTTGACGGCAAGGACACGGAAAATTTGGCTGAAAAGCACGGTCTTGCCGATTTGTCGCATACCGTAAAATTCACCGTTAAAAGTCCCGAACACCTTGAAAAATTTGCGCGGCTGATTTGCAGCGGAGACATACTGACGCAAAATCCGGAGCTTTGCGAGGCTTCAGCCAAGCTTCTGCTTTCTCTGACGTCGGTTGATGAAAATAAAGACGGAGCGGCAGTCTGCGGAAATAAATACGTTGACGGCGCAATAAAATACATAGACGCCAATCTTTCGGGAGAGCTCAAGGTAGAGAGCATAGCATATATGCTCGGTGTCGACAGAATGTACCTCAGAAATCTTTTCTTCAGACACGTAGGTGTTTCTACGATGGAATACATAATGAATGCACGAATAAACCGCGCAAAGCAGTTATTGGAAAACGAAAGCTTAAACGTAAGCCGAATAGCCGCGGCTGTGGGTTACAGCGACGTGCTCGCATTTTCCAAGGCTTTTAAAAAGCACGTCGGTGTATCTCCCACCAAATTCCGTAAAGGAACAACCGAAGAGGCTCCGCCGCCGAAGCCCAAAAAAGAAGATATTCCGATATTCATACTTTAATATCTTTATTGCATATTAATATATCAAACATATCATAGTGCAGGTAAAAATGCTGATTCACTCTATACCGCCGATATACTCGGCAAACTCAAAAATACTCATTCTCGGTAGCTTCCCTTCCGTTAAATCACGTGAACAGGAATTTTTCTACGGTCATCCTCAAAACAGATTCTGGCGTGTTATGTCCGCCGTTCTCGGCTGTTCCCTGCCGTCAACGACAGACGAAAAACGAGAAATGCTCCTTTCGCACAATATTGCGCTTTGGGACGTAATCTCCGTATGCGACATTACGGGAAGTGCCGACAGCACTATAAAAAACGCTGTTCCGAACGACATATCCATCATACTTGAAAATACACGCGTCAAAGCGATTTTTTTGAACGGCAAAACTGCGGAAAAATATTTCAACAAATATCTGCGCCCGACGACAGAGCTTCCGTCGATAACTCTTCCGTCGACGTCTCCCGCCAATGCGGTATTCGGTTTTGACGCACTTGTACGTGAATGGAGCGTAATAGCCAACGGTTTAAATTAAATTCTGTCTTCACGCATTTTTGCCGGAAGAACGCCGTAATGCTTTTTGAAAACCTTGGTAAAATACGACTGATCGGAAAAACCGCAGGCACTGCTGATTTCGCCGACGCTATTTTGAGTTTCGGAAAGCATTCGCTTTGCCTCCTCACATCTTACGGCATTAAGATATGAAACAAAAGTATATCCCGTTATGTTATGAAATTCGCGTGCAAAATAATACTTGCTCAAGCCTACGAACTCCGCCGTCTCGTCAAGCGAAATATCCCGAAAGCTATTTGAGTGAATAAAGCCTATCGCTTGCTTTATGCAGGACAGCAGGTGTGTATTCGTTTGCGGAACGGACTCCGCACGGCTGTATTTTCGGCAAAGCAGACACATAGCATATAATATTTTGGCACGTATTGCCTGCACATAAAACGGCTCCCCGTCCCTGTGTATGTATTCATCATACACGTCGCAAAACAGGTTAAATATTTCACCGTCTCGTACAAGTTCGTCAAAAAGCAAAAAATTCGTATCGAAATAATTTGCCAGGCAAAACGAACGGTCAACTATTATATAATAGTAATAAAAATCTCCGACGGAATTTATTTGATGCAAAACGTTTTGATTGGCTATAACGATATCTCCCGCGGTCACATAATACTGCCTTTCGTTAAGGTTGATATTACCCGTCCCTTCCTTTATTATCAGTATCTCGACATTTTCATGCCAATTCGCTCCCGCAGAAATATGATTTTTCGGCATTTTAGTCGAATTGATAATAAACGGAAGCTTCGGGTCCTTATATAAATTCAAATGCAGCTCGTATGATTTCATCGCGTCTCCTAAATAGCAATATATTCCCAAAAGTATGCAATAATTTACCGTTGACAGCTATATTAATCGGGTGTATAATTATTATACAGCAAAATACTGCTAATTTCAAGCGGTATAGAAAAATATATTACTATTATACAAACGGAGGCAATTCATTATGTACAATTTCCCCATAGGCGTAATCATCGACTCCTTCCGCACCGATACGTTTACGGCAATCCGCAAAGCTGCCGAGCTTGGCGCGGACGGCATTCAGATGTACAGCACAAACGGTGAAAATTCCCCGGAGGCACTGACTCCATCAAAGAGAAAAGAGCTTCTCGGCTTCGTCAAGGATAACGGGCTCAAATTTTCCGCTCTCTGCGGAGACCTCGGCGAGGGATTTTTCCGCCCCGAACGCAATCCTATGCTCATAGAAAAATCCAAGAGAATACTCGACTTGGCGAAAGAGCTTGAAACAAACGTCGTCACCACTCATATAGGCGTTGTTCCCGAGGACGAATCGGTCGACCGCTACAAGATAATGCAGGAGGCGTGCTTTGAGCTTTCTCGCTACGCCGACAGCATAGGCTCGCATTTTGCCATTGAAACGGGTCCCGAAACCTCTGCCGTTCTTAAGAAATTTCTCGACAGCCTCAATTCCACGGGAGTTGCGGTAAATCTCGACCCCGCAAACCTTGTAATGGTTACGGGAGACGATCCCGTCCGGGCAGTTTACAACCTCAAGGACTATATCGTACATACGCACGCAAAAGACGGAGTTATGCTTGAACGTACAAATCCCGAATTTATTTACCGCGTAACACCGCGTCCCAAGGATTTCCACAGTATAAACTATTTTGAAGAAAAGCCTCTCGGTCAGGGAAGCGTCGATTTCCCCGCATACCTTAAGGCTCTCGACGACATAGGCTATAAGGGATTCCTTACAATCGAACGCGAGGTCGGAGAAGATCCCTCGGCGGACATATACACCGCAAAGAAGCATTTGACCGATATAATAGAAAACAACTGAAAAATATTTTAAGGAGATAAATAAAATGAGTAAGCTAAAGATTGCCGTCGTCGGCGTAGGAAGCATTTCCAAAATGCACATAAACTCTTATCTTGCAAACAAGGACGCCGAGCTTTACGCTTTCTGCGACATAAACGAAAGCAGACTTAAAATGATGGGCGAAAAGTACGGAATTACACGTCTTTATACGAACGAGGCTCAAATGCTCTCCGAGCTTCCCGAGCTTGACGCCGTAAGCATCTGCACTTGGAACAGCGCGCACGCTCCCTGTACAATAATGGCTCTTAACGCGGGAAAACACGTTCTCTGCGAAAAGCCGATGTCCGTAAACGTAGAGGACGCGGTTGCAATGAAGGAAGCCGCCGAGAAAAACAGCAAGCTCCTTATGATAGGCTTTGTACGCCGTTTCGGAAGAGACTGCCTTATCGTCAACGACCTTATCAAGAAAAATGCACTCGGGGAAATATATTATTCCAAGGTTGCCAATATAAGAAGGAACGGAAACCCCGGCGGCTGGTTCGGTGAAAAGAGCCGTTCGGGAGGCGGACCGCTTATCGACCTCGGAGTACACTCAATAGACCTTGTACGTTATCTTATGGGAATGCCAGAGCCCGTATCCGTGTACGGAACCACGTTCAACAAGCTTGGCGCAAGAAACAACATAAAGACTCAAAAGGAATACGTTGCGGCAAGCGCAACCGACCACGATATATGCGACTGCGAGGATTTGGCGTCCGCACTTATCCGCTTTGACAACGGCGCCGTTTTGTCGGTAGAAATGAGCTTTGCTCTAAACACCGCAGACGAAACAAACAATATTCAAATCTTCGGAACCGAAGCGGGAGTTAAAATGGACAGCAGCGTAACGCTTTACGGAGAAACCGACGGCTATCTTTCCGACACCTGCATTACGGGCAAGAGCGGTCTCGACGTAACCGAAGCCTTCCAAGGAGAAATTAATCATTTTGTTGACTGTGCAAGAGGTCTCGCAAAATGTATCAACACCCCCGATGACGGTATCGCGCTTATGAAAATTCTCACCGCCATTTACAAATCGGCAGAATGCGGACACGAGGTTGTTCTTAAATATTAAGAACAGGCTGCGACGGGTACGTTACCGTCGAATTTGAGGAAAACGGAGACTGTATCGCGGAAATAACGAAGGACTGCATTTTCTGAAGGCTCATATATGAAAAATTTAAGCTCCTATGCCGTAACGGCATAGGAGCTTTTAATTTTACTCAATTATAACGTATCTGTCCGTTTCCGGATTTCCGATAACCGACGACGGCGCCGCCTTATATTTTTTTGCAACGGACCACAGAGTATCTTCGGGCGACGTATAGCATACAGTCAGCTCGCCGTCTCCGATATCTATACTGTCGCCGAAGCTCACACCGCTCACGGCATATACGGTATTTTCGCTCATACAGTCGGCAGATATCATCAGCTCCGCATCAATGCAAAGGTTTCCGTCGGCAATTTTCAGCCTCAACGTATCGATACGTGCCGTCGCATCGAACACGGCAGGCTCGCCTTCCTCCGTTTCAGAGCAGTATTTCACGGGCACGGTAACATCGGCAGAATATGTTTCGCCGTTACTGCCGTACAGCACGGTAAAAACAGCATTTCCGCCAAAACAGTATTTTTCCGAAGCAACAAAACATTTGTCAATGCAGACCGTCGCAAATCCGTCCAAAAGCTGCGCGTCTTCGGGAATTGAGACAGATTCCGTCGGTACCCGCTCGCTCAATGTAAAATTCGACGTTTCGCAGACAAGAGAGCGTCTCGCATTCATTTGCCGTGTCTCGCACTCACATTCCGCCGCGGTCGAATATACGTCGGAAACGTAATCCACCTGAACGTTGCGGCAAATCACGGCTTCAAGTATAATGCCCGCCGTACATTCTATACCGTCCTCGCCGACATTTACCAACAGCTCCGACGTAACACCGCTTACTCGGCACCTTCCGTCAGACGCTGAAAATTCAGATTCGATATCTCCTTCAAACGGAGCTTCGGTCTCAAGCTTAACAAGCTCTCCGCTGTCTTCATTTACGCAAAGCAGCTTAAATACCACGGTACCGCTGCAGCTTATGCCGTTTTGTGTCAGCTCCCGTCCCGTCACACGCACCGACGAATCGGCACATATAACCCTTACGGCGTCGGTTTCCTGTGCCGTCTTTGCTTCAACGGTGATAATATCCGAGACCGCGCTCTCGCATTCGACGCTCGTACAGCTTTCATTCCGCTTATATACACTTGACGGTGCTGCCTCGTCACCTATCCGCAAATTCGGCAATATCCGTCCGTAAATACGCACGTTCGGTCTCATACGGCATTTTATACTCAGTCGGCGCGGAGCCGAAACGCGTGTGTTTACTCCTTCGACGTCGATACTGCAAAGTACCGATACTCCGTCCATATTCTCCGAATAATTTGCATTTTCCGGCATTACGCTGAAGCTGTACGCGCTTGACAGAGGCGCAGAATACATTCCGCCGTCGCTGCCCACGTAAAGCACTTGGTAATCAACAGTTCCGTTAAATTCAACGGAGCTGTCTCCAACATATTTTGCAGGCGGAAGCACCGTACAAAATACGTGCAGAATGCGTCTTATTTCACTTTGATAATCGGGAAGCGTAAATTCTCCCGAAACGTCGGTTCCAAAGCTCCGCTCATACAGCGGTACCGTGAAGCCCGTATTTTCTTTAACCCCGTCCATAGCGTTCATATCTTTCCCCTTTCGTATTTGCTGTATAGCTTATTACGTTAAATTATATGAACGCGTCCGAAAACTTATTACTTAAAAGGATTTCATAAAAATACCGAGCCGTCTCAAATGAAAAAACATTCGAGACGGCTCTTTTTATTCATAAAACTCGTAGCCTTTTGTAAGTCCAATCCTATCAAACATTTTATCAACGCTTTCGCTGTACTGCTCTCCAATATTCGAAACGCCCTTTATCTGGCTTACAGATCTGCCGATATCGCCTCTGAAAGCAATTTTAAACCACTTAACTACATAATATACCGGAAGAAGCACCTTGTGCTTTTCAAGTACGGGGAATATTCTTTTCATAGTGGTATACGGAGGAAAAATTTTATGCAATACATAGCCTGCTTTTCCCTCTTTTTTGACCTTAAAAGCAACCTTGTTATGAGCACTTCCGTAAATCCCGCTGTTCAGCACGAAGGCTTCCATAATACGGGAGGTATCGTCGTACTCTTCTTTTGAAAACCAAATTTCTGCCATTTTTGACGCCGCTTTTTCAAAATCGAGCAATCCGCCTTTTTGCAAAAGCTTCTCACGCTCATTACGGTCAAAGTCAGCAGACGTATTCAAAAGCCACATATCAAGGAAAAATCTGATACCGCAGCCGCTTTCCTCGAAATGCTTTGCCATATGCGCAACATGATAAAAATAGAACATATCGTCACGAGTATCAAAGGAATACGAAAAACCGCTTCGCGGAATGGCATATTCCCAAATATCCGAAAGAACCTCATTTGCATTACATGCTCTTTTTTCCTCTACGGTTTCAAAATGCAGCTCCAAATGCACTCCGCTCGGTGAAAACATAGATACATCGTGTATTAACCGCGGCGTATTTTCAAACTTCTCGCATTTATAGCCCAAACCGTCAGAAAGAGCCCTGACCGCTTGATCAAGCTCTTCTTTTTTTACAAGAATATCTATATCGGAGCTTGTCCTCATCCAAGGCTCTCCGTAATATCTGCGCATCACGGAGCCCTTTAACGGCATATGACATATTTTATTTTTTTCAAGTACGGCGCAAATTTCTCCGAGCTCGTAGCTTATACGTTCATATCTCAATACGGCAATCAGCTGCTGCTTGCGAAATTTTTCGCTTATTTCATCGCCGTCCTTGAGCATTTTCTGCTTTTCAAGCTCCGACGCAACGATATGAGCCATATCCTGCTCCTTGGAGAGCTTATAAAGCAAGCACAGATTTTCGTCGGAAATTTCACCGTAAAGAGTGCTGTCCGCTCCGCAGACCTGCGCACGTATACTTGAGAGCATTATTTCTACGGCTTCATTCATATTTTTTCTCCCTATACCGTTTCAAAAAATGTGTCGGGACGTTCGGACTCAAAAATTTCATTTGCCCACATTACCGTAATAAGCTTTTCTGTTTGTGAAAGATTTATTATGCTGTGAGTATATCCCGGGAGCATATGTACCGCAGTCATATCGTCTCCGCAAACTTCAAATTCTATCACCTCGTCGGAGCCTATTTTCCGTTCCCGAACAAGAGCACGTCCCGATACCACAATGAAAAATTCCCACTTTGTGTTATGCCAATGCTGACCCTTCGTTATTCCGGGCTCCGATACATTTACGCTGAACTGACCGCATTTTTCCGTTTTTAAAAGCTCGGTAAAGGATCCCCTCGAATCCTTGTTCATTTTTAGAGGAAAAGCGATTTTTTCTTTAGGCAAATAGCTGAGGTACGTGCTGTAAAGCTTTTTTTCGAAGCTATTATTCGGTATCTCGGGCATAACGAGAGTATCAGCCTGCTTTGAATAAAGCTCCAAGAGCTCCGCAATGCGTCCCAAAGTCACATGGTGCGTGCAAGGAACCGCACAATATGCTCCGTCTTTCCGAAAAACCGTTCTTACGCCGTCAAATTCACAGCGGTGTTCCTTCCCTTCAAGCGCATCAAGCATTTCTTCAATCAAATCGTCGATATACAAAAGCTCAAGCTCAACGCTCGGGTCGTTAACCGTTATCGGCAAATCATTTGCTATATTATGACAAAATGTCGCAATTACGCTGTTATAATTCGGTCGGCACCATTTACCGAAAATGTTGGGAAAACGGTAAACCAAAACGCGCACGCCGTTTTTTTCGCCGTACTCAAAAAACAGCTCCTCCCCCGCCTTCTTGCTTCTGCCGTAATCGCCGTCGTATCTTCCGACAAGCGTTGCCTGAACAGAGCTTGCCAGCATTACGGGACATTTGTTGTTATACTTTTTCAGCGTGTTAAGCAGAATTTCCGCAAAGCCGAGGTTTCCAGCCATAAATTCTTCTTTGACCTTGGGACGGTTAACACCCGCAAGATTAAAAACGAAATCTGCTTTTTGACAATACTTCTCAAGCTCGGAAGACTCCAAGGCTACATCATAGCAATATATATTGTCTATGCAGATATCGGGTCTTGTACGGTTTTTTCCCAACTGTATATTTTTTAAATTTTCGACAAGATTTTTTCCGACAAAGCCTTCGGCACCCGTGACAAGTATGTTCATCAGAATTTTCTCCAAACCATTT
>CAYVLG010000038.1:0-8748 GCA_964452345.1 uncultured Lachnospiraceae bacterium | reverse complement strand
CCCACGGGACGCTTTGTTGTGGGCGGACCTGCGGGAGATACGGGTCTTACGGGTAGAAAAATAATCGTCGATACATACGGCGGATATTCGCGCCACGGCGGCGGAGCATTTTCGGGTAAGGACCCGACGAAGGTTGACCGTTCGGCGTCGTATGCGGCGAGATATATTGCAAAAAATATCGTTGCCGCAGGCTTGGCGGATAAATGCGAGGTTCAGGTTGCATATGCAATAGGAGTCGCAAAGCCCGTATCAGTTATGATAGATACATTCGGAACGGGTAAGGAGGACGAGGAAAGGATAGCCTCTGCCGTAGGTAAGCTTTTCGACCTCAGACCTGCCGCAATAATCAAGAATTTCGATCTCAGACGTCCTATTTATTCCGATACGGCGGCTTACGGTCATATGGGCAGAGAGGATATAGATTTGCCGTGGGAGAAAACAGATATGGCTGAAAGGCTTGCGGCGGAGCTTAAATAAGCCGCTTGATAATTTGCCGAAAGGAGGGAGAGAATGTCGGAAGATATCTTGCATTCGGGCGAGGACGGCGTTGTACGTATCGAAGGAACGGTCGAGCACGTAATATATTCCAACAAAGAAAACGGATATACGATATGCGATATGGCGATGAACGGCGATGAAATCGTTACCGTGGTCGGAATTATGCCTATGACGGGAGAGGGCGACAGGCTTTGCGTGTACGGCAGATGGACGCACAATCCGAAATACGGCAGGCAGTTTTCCGCTGAGCGTTACGAGCGTGTTATGCCTGCCGACGTCGAATCTATCTACCGATATCTTTCCTCACGGGCGGTTAAGGGCATAGGTCCCAAGACTGCCAAAAGAATAGTCGAGGAGTTCGGCGAAGACACCTTTGACGTTATAGAAAATCATTCGGAGTGGCTGGCTAACATAAAGGGCATATCCCCAAAGCTTGCAAATTCGATTTCCGAAAGCTTCAGGGAGCAGGCGGGAGTCAGGTCCGCGATGATGTTCTTCGGAGATTATTTCGGAGTTGCAACAACCCTGAAGATATATAAAAGATGGGGCTCCAGAGCGATAGACGTGGCGAAGCAAAATCCGTACAGGCTGTGCAACGAAATAGACGGTATCGGTTTCGAGCGTGCCGACGGTATGGCTGAACGTCTGGGCTTTACAAATAATAATTTTGACCGTGTTATGAGCGGTATAAATTACGTTCTTATGAGAAACGACACTCTCAACGGTCATACATGTCTGCCGATTGATAAGCTGTGCGATAGTGCGTCGTCTCTGCTTGAGGTCGACGCCGACGTAACCGATAAGGCGATAGCCGAGCTTTTGAGAGAGGGTAAACTTGTCGGACGCGAAAACGGCGAAAAAATGATGATATACCGCGCCGAGGTATATGCGGGCGAGCGGTATATAGCCGAAAAGCTTATGCAGCTTGACAGAATGTGCGCGGCGGTCGATATAACGGATATCGGCAGATTTATTGAAAACGAGGAAGTGCGGAGCGGTATTTCCTATGCGTCTCTTCAGAAAAAAGCAATAGGTGACGCTTTGCGCTACGGTGTGATGATTTTGACCGGCGGTCCCGGAACGGGAAAGACTACCGTTGTACGGGCATTGATACGTATATTTGACAGCATGGGCTTCGATATTGCGCTTGCTGCTCCGACAGGGAGAGCCGCAAAGCGTCTGTCGGAGTCGACGGGAACGGACGCAAAAACGGTGCATCGTCTTTTGGAGATGACATACGACGCGTCTGGAGGCTTTACATTTTGCCGTAACGAGACGTGCACGCTTGACGAGCAGATTATTATAGTAGACGAGGCGTCCATGATAGATACTTCGCTTATGTGTGCGCTCTTGAAGGCAATAAAACCCGGTGCAAGACTCATTATAATCGGGGATTCCGATCAGCTTCCGTCGGTTGGCGCGGGTAACGTTCTGAGCGATGTAATAAACAGCGGCTGTTTTGCTACGGTACAGCTTACCGAAATATTCAGACAGGCTCGGCAAAGCCTGATAATTACCAATGCTCATAAAATTAACGCGGGAATTATGCCCGAGCTTTCGGTAAAGAATAACGATTTTTTCTTTTTACCGCGCAAAAACGACAGAGAAATAGCCGCGACGGTCGCGGAGCTGTGCCTTACGAGGCTCCCGAAAACCTACGGAGATATGGGTAAAAACGGAACACAGGTTATCGCTCCGTCGCGCAAAGGCGAGGCGGGAACGGATTCTCTCAATATTTTATTGCAGTCGCGCATAAATCCGCCGTCCGAGGATAAAAAGGAGCACACTTTCAGAGACCGTGTTTTCCGAGAGGGCGACAAGGTTATGCAGATACGTAACAATTACGATATTGTCTGGAGCCGAGTGACGGACGACAAGACGGGCAACGGCGTTTTCAACGGAGATATCGGGAAAATCGAGGAAATTAATGCCGCCGATTCCGTTATGAGCGTTTTGTTTGACGACAGGAGAGTTTCATACGATTTTTCTCTGCTTGAGGATTTGGAGCACGCGTATGCCATAACGGTACACAAAAGTCAGGGAAGCGAATATCCGATAGTCGTAATACCGATGTGCTCGGCGGCGCATATGCTCTTGTCAAGAAATCTTTTGTATACGGCGGTTACGAGAGCGCAGAATATGGTGATACTCGTCGGCCGCGAGGATATTGTAGAGGAAATGGTGGGAAACAACAGACAGTCTATGCGGTATACGGGGCTTTGCGATATCATAAAGGAGACGTGCGGCTGAAATGACGCGCGATGAGTTTATACGCCGATACATCTCCGTGCATAAGTGCGTCGGTTGCGGCGATATACTTGATTTTGAGCATTCGGCGGAGGCATTTTGCGAGAAATGCAGGCTTGCCTTCAATGCGTCACTGACCGTCGGCTGTCCGAACTGCTTTAAGCCTGCCCGCGAATGCGAATGTATGCCGACGGCACTTAAAAGCTCCGGCGCACTGACGCTTCGCCGACTGTTCTTTTACGGCGGTGAAGACAGGCATTTGCCCGAAATTAAGCTGGTATACCGAATGAAGGAAAACAATTACCGCCGTTTGTCAAGCTTTGCCGCCGAACAGCTTAAGTTTCCCGTGCTTGAGGAAACGAATATGCTCGGACTTGAGAAAGATGAACTTGCCGTAACGGGAGTTCCGCGCGGAAGGCGAAACAAAAGAATTTACGGCTTCGACCATATGGAGCTGACGGCGCGCCGTCTCGGAAAGGTACTCGGCATAGAATACGTTCGTGCCCTCGGCTCGCGCGGTACGTCTAAAACACAGAAAACGCTTAATGCCGCGCAGCGGCTTGCAAATGCGAAAAACGGAATATATATAAGGAGCTCCGAGAAGATAAAGGGAAAATACGTAATTCTCATAGACGATATCGTGACCTCGGGCGCAAGCATGGCGGCGTGTACGGAGCGGCTTTTAAGCGGCGGCGCACGCGGTGTGCTTTGCTTTTCGCTTGCAAGTAAAAACAAAATGTAAATATAAGAAAAAAATTTTCTTATTCGACAAAATTATACTTGAAATTTACCGTTACGGAGTGTATAATATAAAGTGATTATAAATTCCCTGTCAAGGGGGTAAGAATGTTTAATTTTAAAGGAAAAAACAAGCTTTCCAAGGATATTGCCATTGATCTCGGCACAGCCTCCGTCATAGTGTACGTTGACGGCGACGGAATAGTTCTTCACGAGCCGTCTGTTGTCGCGGTGGATACAAATACCGATACGATTGTAAAAATAGGCAAGGACGCACAGGCAATGCTCGGCAGAAGCCCCGACCATATCAAGGTGGTTCGTCCGCTTAAGGAGGGCGTTATAAGCGAATATGCGATAACGCAGAAAATGATACAGTTTTACATTCGCAGAGCATGCGGCAACGCCGTATTTCCTCCGCGCGTCGTAATATGTATTCCTACGGGCGTAACCGAGGTTGAAACGCGGGCTGTGATAGACGCAGGCACGCAGGCGGGAGCAAGAAAGACGTATCTTGTCGACGAGCCTGTTGCGGCGGCGGTCGGAGCGGGTATCGATATAGGCAGTCCGACGGGAAGAATGATAGTAGATATCGGCGGAGGTACGACCGACGTTGCGGTAATTTCGCTCGGCGGTATTGTCGTTGCGGAAACGTCGCGTATGGCGGGCGATAAATTCGACGAGGCGATAATGCAGTACGTAAGAAGAAAATATAATATTGCCATAGGAGACCGTACCGCTGAGCAGATAAAGATACGCATAGGTGCGGTGTATAAGCCCGAGCAGTGCGAGGTAAAGACTATGGAGGTTAAGGGCAGGTGCCTTGTGAGCGGATTGCCGAAGGTGGTTACGCTGTCGTCCGTAGAAATGCTTGAGGCTATGATGGAGCCGATTTCTGCGGTTATAGACTGCGTCTGCTCGGTTATAGAAAAGACTCCCCCCGATCTCGTCGGAGATATACTACGCGACGGAATGGTGATGACCGGAGGAGGCAGTATGCTCCGCGGATTTGATAAGCTTATAGAGGACGTGACGGGGGTAAAAACGCGCGTTGCGCGCGAGCCCATGCTCTGTGTTGCGAGAGGAACGGGAGCTATACTGAAGGAGCTGGACGGAGTTACGGGAGAAAAGGTAGATCTCTCGAAAAGAAAGAAAGGTCAGAGCGTGCGAAAGATAAGACGCTCGTAGGGTGCTTATGCTGTCAGATAATTTTGCATATCCGGGGCTGATGAAATATTTTGAGGAGATTTCCGCCGTACCGCGCGCGTCGTATAAGGAAGGCAGAATTGCCGATTATATATGCGGATTCGCGAAAAAAAGAGGGCTGGAATATTACAGAGACAAAACCGACAACGTGCTTGTCAGCCTTCCCGCCTCGGAGGGGGGCGAGAACGCGGAGCCTATACTCCTTCAGGGACATACGGATATGGTATGCGAAAAAAACGAGGGCTCAAAACACGATTTCGACAGCGACGGACTTGAACTTTATGAGGAAAACGGCTGGATACGCGCCAAAGGTACGACGCTCGGCGCCGACGACGGAGTTGCCGTCGCCGTAATGCTTTACGTACTGGACGGAGGAGTATCGAAGCACGGCGCGGTACAGTGTCTTTTTACAGCCTCGGAGGAGGTTGGACTTGACGGAGCCAAGGCATTTGATTACAGCCGTATTTTTGCCAAGCGTATGATAAATATGGACAGTGCGGACGAGACGCAGCTTATAGCCGGATGTGCGGGAGGTCAGCGTTCCTCGCTTACGCTTGCCGTTTCACGCGAGAAAATTCATTGTTCCGCACTTGTAAGGGTTTGTATATCGGGGCTTTCCGGAGGACATTCGGGCGAGGATATCGACAAGGGAAGAGCCAATGCGAATAAGCTTATGGGCAGATTGCTTTATGAAACGGCGGACGAAAATACGCGTATTGTCGGTATATCGGGAGGAACCAAGGATAACGCGATACCGCGCGAATGCACCGCAGTGCTGGCGGTGAACGACCTCGGAAATCTGTCTCAAAGACTGTCGAGGCTCGGAGAAGCCTTGAAAAAGGGAATGTGCGCGGACGACGCCGCATTTGAATTGAGACTTGAAAAGATAAGCGAGAATACGGAGATTGAGGCGATTGATTTACTTTCCGCCGAAAAAGCCGTATTTTTGCTGCATACCGTGCCGAACGGTGTTTTTGAAATGAATCACGGCGTCGAGGGTATAGTCGAATGGTCGCGTAATCTCGGAATAGTCGGTACCGACGAGAACGGTATAGAGCTTGTATTTTCGTCGCGCTCGTCGTTTGAGGAGAGAATTGACGCTTCGGCGGCAGAGCTTGACGATTTTGCAAAAATAACGGGAGCCGAGGCAAGACACTATAACCGTTATCCCGGCTGGAGCTTTGCTCCCGTTTCGCCGTTGAGAGAAGCATATATACGAGCTTCAAGCGAGGTGCTTGGCGTTACCCCCGAGGTTACGGTTATTCACGCAGGACTTGAATGCGGACTTATAAGCGGAGCAATACCCGATATGGATATTATTTCCTGCGGTCCCGTAACGCTTGGACTGCATTCTCCGGACGAACGGCTTGACAAAAGTTCGTTTGAACGTTTCTTTACGGTTGTCAAGCGTGTAATTGAGCAAAACTGAAAATATCCCGTGCAGAATTCTGCACGGGATATTTTCAGTTATCTTTTTATAAGCTTTGCCTTAAAGCCGTTTCCGACGCCTGCGGCGTTTGCATCGTCGGTATCTATGTGCATTTCAAGTCTGAAATCCTTGTGAGCTCTTATTTGAACGTCATAGAACAGAGTTTTTCTTTCTCCGCACAGCTCGACGTCAACGTATTCTCCGTCCGTTACGCCGAATGACTTTGCCTCGTCAAGACTCATATGTATGTGTCTGTTGGCAATTATACAGCCTTCGGAAAGGGTTACAATGCCTTTCGGACCTATTATCGTTATCGGTGCAGAGCCTGCAATGTCGCCCGATTCTCTTACGGGAGGCTTTATCTTCAGTACATAGCTGTCCGTGCGTGAAATTTCAACTTGAGATTTTTTTCTCTCGGGTCCGAGAACGCGCACACCCTCAATAGCCCTCATCGATGGACCTATTACGGTAAGCTGTTCCTTGCAGGCGTACTGACCGGGCTGTGAAAGCTCTTTGAGCTTGGTCAGCTCGTAGCCCTTGCCGAATAGAATTTCCACGTGCTCGCGCGTCAGGTGTATATGCCTGTTGGATATTCCGACGGGTACATTTCCTTCCGCCGTCTGCTTTGTATCGCCTATTGTCTCGATTACCTTGTTTACAAGTGCTTTCAGCTCCTGCTCGCTGTAATTCATAGCCGTTCTCCTTTAAATAATTCTGAAATTGTCTGCCATAACGCAGCGGCGCTTACGGGTAAACGAACGTGCGGAGGTGATACCTTCTCCTGTCGGACCTGCAATTGTAAAGGTCGTGTGACCCTCGCCGCCAAAGCCTATTCCGGCATAAGAGGGAGCGTTCTTTACGAATATCGTGGTCTCGACAGCCTTTGCAAATGCCGAAAGATGGTCTATGTTCTTTGAATGCATATGAGCCGTGTGTCTGTTTCCGTGCTCCGCCTTGACTGCCAGGTCGATAGCTTCGTTTATGTCTGATACTCTGACTATCGGAAGAATGGGCATCATAAGCTCGTGCTGTACAAAATCGTGCATAAAATCGGTTTCGCATATTATACAGCGAACGTCCTTTCCGACGTTTACGCCTATTTTCGCAAGAAGCACGTCGGCGTCGCGTCCGACGCATTCTCTGCTTACCGTTTTCACCGTCTTGCCGGATTTTGCCGTCTTTTCGACAAGCACTATTTTTGCAAGTCTGTCCGCCTGCTCGGCATTTATAAGATATGCGCCGTTTCTCTGCATTTCATCGATGAGACGGTCGGCGATGTTTGCAAATGCAAATACCTCTTTTTCCGCGATGCAGGGGAGGTTGTTGTCAAATGAACAGCCGTCGATAATGTCTTTGCCCGCTTTTCTTATGTCAGCCGTATCGTCAACGATAACGGGGGGATTTCCCGCGCCCGCGCCGATTGCCTTTTTGCCCGATGAGAGAACCGCCTTGACTACTCCGGGACCTCCCGTACATACGAGGAGTCTTATCTTCGGGTGAGACTGCATTATTGCCGCAGAATCAAGCGTGGGTTTATCCATTGAGCAAACGAGAATTTCGGGACCGCCTGCCGCCGCGCTTGCGCGGTTGACAAGGTCAACGGCGTAATTCGACGTGCAGATTGCATTGGGATGAGGGTTGAATACAACGCCGTTGCCTGCCGCTATCATACCTATTGAATTGCAGATAACCGTTTCGGAAGGATTGGTACTCGGAGTTATCGCGCCGACAACTCCGAAGGGTGCCATTTCCGTTAGAGTCAAACCGTTGTCTCCCGTCTTTGCCTCGGAGACGATATCCTCCGTTCCGGGAGTTTTTTCCGCAACGAGGATATGTTTGAGCCGCTTGTGCTCAACCTTTCCCATTCCTGTTTCCGCTACGCCCATTTCAGCCATTATTGCCGCCTCTGCAAGCGTCAGCCTGCGAATTTCGGAGATTATTTTTTCTCTTTGCTCGATCGTCATACCGCGGACCGCGCGGTATCCGCATTCTGCCGCGTCGATAGCCTCGTTCATATCGGAAAATATTCCGATAAGCTTTCTGCCGCCGTATTCCGTGGAGCTGTATTCAACGGACTTCGCGTTTGAATTGCCGTTGATAATGCTTTCTACTATTTTTCTGATTTCGGCTTCCGTAATGTTTGCCATTTGTCTACCGTCCTTTACTTACACGCAAGTCTTTGCGTGTCGAGAGCTATCATATATTCTTCGTCTGTCGGAATTATCCACGTTGCAACCCTTGCTCCGTCCTTGGATATATCAAAGGGAACTCCGCGCGTAAAGTTTCTGTTTCTTTCCTTATCTATCTCAATGCCGAGATATTCCATACCTTCACACGCTTTTTCACGTATATTCCACTGATTTTCGCCTATTCCCGCAGTAAATACGAGAGCGTCGAGACCGTTCATTTCGGCGGTATATGCGCCGATGTGCTTCTTTATGCCGTTTGTCAGAATCTTGATTGCAAGCTCGGCGCGCTTATTGCCCGCGTTTGCCGCCTCGGTGATGTTGCGGCAGTCGTTGGACAGCCCCGTAATTCCCAAAAGTCCGCTCTTCTTGTTAAGTATGTTTTCAACCTCGTCGGCGGTATAGCCCTTTGTCTTGATAAGATAGGTTACAACCGTCGGATCAATG
>CAYVLG010000037.1:0-8808 GCA_964452345.1 uncultured Lachnospiraceae bacterium | reverse complement strand
GATGCCGCAGGAATGCGACTATTCCGATATTCACGGTTTGCGTCTTGAAGCAAGGCAAAAACTGAATAAAATCAGACCGAAGTCGTTGGGTCAGGCATCGAGAATTTCAGGTGTGTCGCCGAGCGATGTGTCGGTGCTGGTGGTATGGCTGGAAAGCAGAGAACGATAATTATACGCGGAGGTATACCGAATGCTTTTTAATTCGCTGAGGTTTTTAATATTTTTTCCGATTGTAACGCTGATATATTTTTTGATACCGCAAAGAATAAAATATTTGTGGCTTCTGGCGGCAAGTTATTATTTTTACATGTGCTGGAATCCGGAATACGCGCTGCTTATGGCATTTTCGACTGCGGTTACGTACCTGAGCGGAATTTTGATTTCGCACTGTAAAACGAATTTCAAAAAAAAGCTTGTTGTTGCGGCAAGCTTTACCGTAAACTTTGCGATACTGTTTTATTTTAAATATTTCTATTTTACAATGGATAATATCAATGCGATAAGACAGCTTTTCGGATTGGGTGCATTGGTGCCGAAATTTGATGTTATTCTGCCTGTGGGCATATCGTTTTATACGTTCCAGGCACTTTCGTATACGGCGGACGTTTACCGCGGCGATATAGAAGCGGAAAAAAATCCGCTGAGATACGCGCTGTTCGTGTCATTTTTTCCGCAGCTTGTAGCAGGACCTATAGAACGTTCAAAGAATCTGCTTCATCAGGTCAACGAAAAACATTATTTTGATTATGAGCGTGCCAGAAAAGGTATTTTAATGATGCTCTGGGGTTTTTTTCAAAAGCTTGTAATTGCGGACAGGGTTCTCATGGCGATGAATACAATGCTCGACGCACCCGAGAGCTACAGAGGAGCATACGTTCTGCTTCTTATACTTATGTATTCCGTACAGATTTATGCGGATTTTACGGGCGGAATAGATATAACCGTAGGAATTGCCGAAGCGATGGGAATACGTCTTGCCGAAAACTTTGACAGACCGTTTTCGTCGAAATCCACCAAGGAATATTGGCGCCGTTGGCATATCACAATGGGTTCGTGGTTCCGCGACTACATATTTCTGCCTTTGTCGGTTACGCGTCCTATGCTCAAACTTAACAAGGTGCTTTCGGGTAAAATCGGAAGACTTGCGGCAAGCAAGACGGTTGCGTATACCGCCAGCCTCGTAACGTGGCTTGCAACGGGTATATGGCACGGAGCGGGCTGGAATTTCATAGTATGGGGACTGATGAACTGCTTTATTATGATTATATCCGAGACTCTCGAACCGCTTTACTCAAGGTTTCACGCAAAATTTCCGAGGCTGTGCGCGTCGGGAGCATACGGTGCTTTTATGTCCGTAAGAACATTTTTGCTTATGGGCATTGTACGCTCACTTGACTGCTACCGAAACGTCGGACTTACTTTTTCGATGTGGGGAAGTATGCTGACCTTCTCGGGGCTCGGAGATATGCTCGGCGGCGGACTTTTGAAGCTTGGTCTCGGTGCGGCGGATTACGTTATTTTGATTTTCGGTATACTGACGGTATATGCGGTAAGCAAGACGGCGGATATCCGTGAAAAGCTTTACCGCAGACCTGCGCTCTGTGCCGTCTTGTGCGGTGCGCTGTTTGTTTCGACGATTATGCTCGGAGCATACGGAGCGGGCTATGACGCGTCACAGTTTATATATAATCAATTCTGATAGGAAGAATAAATGAAAAAAAGAATTATAGCGGGAATATGCGCGGTAACGGCGACGGTGCTTGTGCTGGCTCTGCTTCAGCTTTTGGTTATGCCGAAGTATTCCGATAATCCCGAGGGCTTGCTTACGCACGAATATTATGACGAAGCGGGAGAACACGACGTGATATTCGTAGGCGACTGCGAGGTGTACGAAAGCTTTATTCCCGCGGTGCTATGGGAAAATTACGGGATATCGTCTTATGTCCGCGGAAGCGCACAGCAGCTTGCCTGGCAGTCGTATTATATTTTGGAGGACACCTTTAGGTATGAGACCCCGAGGGCTGTCGTGTATAACGTGCTTGCCCTGAAATACGGCAGTCCGCAGAGCGAGGCGTACAACAGAATGACGCTTGACGGAATGAAGTGGTCGGGCTCAAAGGTCGGGGCGATAAAGGCTTCTATGACGGACGGAGAGAGTTTTATAGATTATGTTTTTCCTCTTCTTCGTTTCCATTCGAGAATAACGGAGCTGACGTCGGACGATTTTAAATATTTGTTCAAACCCGCAAAGGCTTCGCACAGCGGTTATCTTATGCAGAAGGGAATAGTCCCTATGACGGACGAAGAGGAGAGCGGAAGAACGCTGAGAGATTACACGCTGCCCGAGATGTCTATGGAATACCTGGAAAAAATGCGCGTGCTGTGCGAGGAAAACGGTGCGGAGCTGATACTGATAAAAGCGCCTACCAATTCGTGGGGCTATTGGTGGTACGACGAATGGGACGCGCAGGTGTCGGAATATGCCTCGGAAAACGGACTTGCATATTACAATTTTATTGACAGTGCCGATGAAATAGGCATTGATTTTTCGACCGATACGTATGACGGCGGTGTTCATTTGAACGTATACGGAGCAGAGAAGATGACCGATTATTTCGGAGAGCTTCTGTGCGAAAAGCACGGCTTTGACGGGCTTGATCACAGCGAAAAATGTGTTTCCGAATGGAAATCGAGAACGGAAGAATACTTTAAGGAAAGGAACGGATAGTTACGGATATGAAAAATTTAAAGAAGATTTTGTGTGCGGTACTTGCGCTTTTGTGTATGACCGTATTTGTCGGCTGTAAGGAGCAGAGCGATAACGGCGGAGACGACGGTACCAAAAAGGAGACAAAGCAAAACAGCGAGAGCGGAATAGTATACGGCTTTGAGTATAACGGAGTAAAGCTGACGCTCGGCGCGTCGGCGGATAAAATAATTTCCGCCTTGGGCGAATACAGAGACAAAAAGGAAATAGGCGACTGCGGCGGCTTGGGCGCTCAGGTAAAGTATTCGTATGCCTCGTTTGACGTCTATGTGCTTGCAAGCAAGTCGGACGGAAATATTATCGACCAGATAACCTTCCGCGACGATTTGGCGGAAACGTCGGAGGGGGCGTGTATCGGTATGAGTGTTGAAAACGTTAAGCTTAAAACGGGTACTCCGACGAGTGAAAGCAGCACTTCGCTTGAATATCTTTCCGGAAGCAAGCTTCTGAAATTTACCGTTGCCGACGGAAAAATAACGGGAATAGACTATATGAACGTTTCCGAATAAAAACAAATATAAAAGCAAAAATGCTCCGACGGCGTACATTTTTAAGTGTACGCCGTCGGAGCGTTCGTTAACGGAAAAAATTATCCGAACGTGTCCTCTATTATTTCCAAAAGCTTGAATCTTGCCTCATATGTCGGCTTGTCCGTTTCGGTGATGATTTTATATTGTTCGCCCGTCAGACCGACGGATATAAATGCGTCGTCGTTGGATTGGTCTTTGCTTGCCGCGTCAAGGCAAAGAGGCGGAAAAAGCACGCACCACCAATTTTGTCCGCCCGCCTCGCCTATGCGTATCTGGAGCGACGAATATTTTCCTGAGGGAAAACAGAGAGAGGCATAAGTTTTGGTCGGGTATTCCTCGGTGCACAGTCTTGCTTCGACATCGTAGGAATAGCCCTGTCCGACAATCTCTTCATGTGCGCATTCGGCAAAATCCCCGAGATGCTCGGATATAACCGCCTGTGCCTCTTCCTTTGTCCCGCATTCCGCGCACAGCTCCGAGGCAAGCTCGATTATTTTATCGCGGACATACAGCTTTAATGCCTGATCCTCGTCGCTGTCCGAATTTGCCAGCACGTGAAGGCGAAGCACGCCGTCATATATTTCAGCCTCCCCGTGTACGGGCAAAAGACCGATAATCATAAATACGGTGCATATGCAAACGGTAAGTGTAAGTAATTTTTTCATTTAAACGGCTCCTTTTTTGTTTTGATAATTAATTGTTTCACAAAAGCGCGCCGTTTATTCACCGTTTTTGATTTTTTTTGAAATTTCCGCGGTAAGCTCGCGGTAGCTCATATTCGAATTTAATGTCAGCTCTCCCGACAGCCCTTCGAGTCTGTCTGACAAGCCGTGAGAGACGGTATAATATTTAAACGCAAATGCGTTGTTTATAACTCCGTGTGCCTGCAAAAGCTTTGCAAGCTCCTCGGCGTCGGGCGGTTGATTCAAAGTAAGCACAATCTCGCTGTCGGGCTTTACAAAGGCGTATACGTCGTTGGCTATGCTTATCACGGCACCCGCCAAAAGAAGTGCGGTAAGACACAGCGGAACGGCAATGCCAAAGGCACGCCTTATACTTATAGGCGTGCCTTTTCCGCAGTTATCTTTATTTGAGTATACGTCTGACATATTCAAAGCCCCCTGCCGAACAGTTCATAGCCACGATATTATAAGCGCGATTATGTATACGGCAAAGCAGCAGAGCGCGGAGGGGGATTTCAGTACGTCGAGATATGAATCGCGCCGCTGTGCGCTGTCGGTTATAACGGGGTAACGGTAGCCTGCCGACAAAGAGGCATAAAGATATTTTTTGTACAGACGCGCCGCCTGACCACAGAATACCGCCGCAGATATCAAAAATACCGCTGCCACGAAGAATACAAAAAAGTTTGTGCTTCCCGTAAGATTATAAAGCGCGCTCATATACGGCTGTCCGAACAGTCCGAACAGGTTGTAAAGAAAATGAGCGAGCATACAGCCGAGAATCGAACGCGTTGCATACAGCGTCATTGCGAGCACCGCGCCCGAAAAAATATATACGGGCAGGTGAATAAGATTGAAATGCAGAAGCCCGAAAAAAAGGGAACTGAATACAATCGAACGGAGAACGCCGCCTCTTTCGTATTCGTGGCAGAGAATGCCTCGGTATACGAATTCCTCGCAGACTGCGGGCAAAACCGCGTATGCAAGTATAAGGTAGAGCTTTGTCGGTACCGTTCCGTCGTCCTTGGATATAAACGTGTCGTAGAGCGAAAAGCTGCCCGAAAGAGAATCGAGTCCGCCGAACAGTATGCTTATCAGCAGACCTCCCGATATCATCGCCAGCGAAGCAGCCAGAACAAGCGGAATGCCGTCGGGGCGGAGCATTTTGATTCTCAGATGCTTTACGTATCTTTCACCGCTGAACATTGCCCAAAGCGCACCCGGGAGCAAAAAAATCATTATTTGAAGGATAACGACGCCGAAGTATTCGTTTTCTCTGTTTATCAGCGTTATATCGATAAGTTTTGACAAAAGCAGAAGAATATATGTTGCAAGCACAACGACAGTCGGCTTGAGTATTACGGTTCTCGGTGCGCGCGCCTTCTTCGGAGCATTCGGCTTTTTAATCTTCGTTTTTGTTTTGAAGTGAATATTTTTTATCTGCATCGGTAAAAATCACTCCTTTCTCCGTAATTACGAGATTTACGGGAACGTCGTGTTCGCCGTGCGGTACGCTTTCAGTCAAAAGCTCCGAAAAAACAACGCCTATGCCCGTTCCGCAAAAGTCGGACAGAAAACGGTCGTAGTAGCCCTTTCCGTAGCCTATGCGCATTCCGTGCACGTCGAAGGAAAGAGCGGGGACAATGCAGACGGTACGCTCCGTGCATATTGTCCTCGGAGCACTCGTTGGAGGCTCTTTTATGCCGTAGGCTCCCGCCTTCAGCTCCTCCTTGTCGGATACCGTGAAAAATTCGAGATGTGTATCCTCGGTAAAGGATACGGGGAAGGCTGTTGAAATGCCGAGGTCTTTCAGCGCGTCGGCAAGAGGCAGTATATTCGGCTCTCCGCTTATCGGAGCGAACATAAGCACCGTATCGGCGTCAAGCTTCTTTATTACGCTTAATAAGCTCCCGCATATTGTCTTGCCGCAGGCAAGCGCGTATTCGGAGTCAAGCTCATTGCGCTTTTGGCGCAGGATACCTCGCGCGAGCGTTTTGTCAGTCGGCAGCGACAGCATGGCGAAGCTCCTCGGCGGCTGTTTCGCCTCGGAAAATTTTTACTATTTCCAAGCCCATATTCAGAGCGGCACCCATACCCTTTGCGGTCAGCAACTTGCCGTCAAGCACGACTCCGCGGTCGGGGATTTCCGCTCCGACGAGTCTGTCCTCAAATCCCGGGTAGCAGACGGCTTTTTTTCCGTTGAGCAAGCCCATATCTCCGAGTATGGACGGGGCGGCGCAAATTGCGGCAATATAAGCTCCGCATTCTTCCGCGTTCCGTATGGCTCCGATGACCGTGTCGCTTGCCGCAAGCCCCAGCGTGCCGGGCATTCCGCCGGGAAGAAAGATCATATCGAGAGAAGCTCCGGTATATTCGCCGTCGGTTATATCTGCCTCTACCGTTATTCCGTGAGAGCCTTTTATGCGCTTGCCTCCGATACCGACCGTCGTTACGTCAAGTTCGGCACGGCGCATAAGGTCGAGAGGGCAGAGTGCTTCGGTCTCCTCAAAGCCCTGCGCCAAAAACATATAAATCATTTTTCAAACTCCGAATTTTTATTTTGCAAAATATTCGTCCAGGGCGTCCGCGGCGACCGTCGCTTCCTCGCGTGTGGCAAGGTTCTTTATTTTCACCGTACCGTTTTCAAGCTCCGACGCTCCCATTATAAGCACGTGACTGTAGTGTCCTTTGACCGCATAATCGATTTGCTTGCCGAATTTTTTCGAGCCGATATACATCGACGAAACTATTCCCATACCGCGGAGTCTGTCCGTGACGGCAATATACTTTTCATAGGGAACGTCGTCAAAGCGGGTGACAAGCACCTTTGTTCCCGTTCCGTAAATGTCGGGGATAAGCTTGTGCGTTACAAGGAAATTTTCAAGCGTGACGTCGCCGAAACCGAAACCTACGCCCGTAATATTGGTATTTTTTACAAACAGACCGACAAGATTGTCGTAGCGTCCGCCGCCGAACATCGCACGGTTGTTTTCGGGAGCCTCGTCGAACACCTCGAAAACGGTGCCCGTGTAGTAATCGAGACCTCTTATTATGCCGAAGTCGAAAACGCAGTATTTGTCAAGTCCCGCGCGGCGGATGGCGGAGAACAGCTCAATAAGCTCCTTGGCACCTCTCGAATCGGGGCAGAGCGCGGCGGCTTCCTCGACGCTCATAGTATATAATGCGTCGATTTTAGCGATTTTATCCGCATCTATTCCAAGCTCCGCCATATCTTTTTCGTATGCCTCGCGTGTGACCTTGTTTTTGCGGTCGACGATTTTTGAAACCTTTCGGCTTCCCTCGGCGTCCGTGCCCGCGATGGAAGCAATTACGTCGTTGAAGAAGCGGCGGTTGTTTATATGCACCTTAAACATACTCTCGTCGGCGTCAAAGCCCTTTAAGAGCATTACGGCGGTAGAAATAACTTCAAGATCCGCCTCAAAACCGTCACAGCCGAAAATATCGACGTTTACCTGCCAGTGTTCGCGCAGTCTTCCGCGCTGGGGGCGTTCGTAGCGGTAAAGATTGGGAATCGAAAACCATTTGAGAGGAAAATTCAGCTCTCCGATTTTTGCGGCGACGAGGCGCGCGACGGTGGGCGTCATTTCGGGACGTACCGCAAGACGTCTTCCGCCTCTGTCGGTGAAATTGTAGGTCTGCTCCTTGGCAATTTCCTCTCCGCTTTTTGCAATATACATATCAAGGGATTCAAGCATGGGGCCGTTGTATTCCTCAAAGGCGGCAAGCTCGAGAGACGCTCTGATTTTTCCGAAAAACCAATTTCTCAGTCTCATGTCGTCGGGATAGAAATCTCTCGTTCCCTTATAGGGCTGTGTGGATAAAAGCTGTGCGCACATATCTGCATTCCTTTCAAAAAGAAAAAATATATAATAAATATCGGTATTTATTATATCATAAATGCGAGGCTTTGTCAATGAAGTATACGATTAAATGGAGGCAAAATTTGTTAATTTGTTGCTGTTAGGCTGTAATTTAACGTTTGAGTTTACGATTTTTCGGAAAATCGCTTGACTTTGAACGTTTCGTGTGATATAATTATCAAGATGTAAACACATTGATGAGGAGTAGTATACGCAATACGCGTTTCAGAGAGCGGACCGACGGTGTAAGGTCTGCACGTCGGTTGCGGGGAAGTCGCCTCGGAGTGGTATGGGTGAAGATAATTTTTGTTTAGCTCATAACGGACGTCCCCGTTACGGATTTTGAGTGTGTTTTCCCTTTGCGGGAAAGCAAAATCAGGTGGTACCGCGCGCACTGCGCCCTGATGGGCGTAATGCGCTTTTTGTATTTTTAAGTATATTTTTTAAAGGAGATAAAAAATGAATTCCTACAACGAATTGCCGAAGGTATATTCTCCTCAGGATTTTGAGGACAGAATATATGCAAATTGGTGTGAAAAGGGATATTTTACACCAGACGTAAACAATCCCGCTCCCGCTTTTACGGTCGTAATCCCCCCGCCGAACGTTACGGGTCAGCTCCATATGGGACATGCCCTCGACGAAACTCTTCAGGACATACTTGTCCGCTATAAAAGAATGCAGGGCTTTAACACCCTGTGGGTTCCCGGTACCGACCACGCGGGCATTGCAACTCAAATAAAGGTTGAGGAGCAGCTCCGCGTAAACGAAGGTCTTACCCGTTATGACCTCGGACGCGATAAGTTTCTCGAGCGCGTCTGGGATTGGAAACACCGGTACGGAAGCCGTATAATAAGCCAGCTGAAGAAGCTCGGAGCGTCCTGCGACTGGTCGCGCGAACGCTTTACGATGGACGAGGGCTGCTCCCGCGCAGTGCGCGAGGTATT
>CAYVLG010000036.1:0-9126 GCA_964452345.1 uncultured Lachnospiraceae bacterium | reverse complement strand
TGCCCGAGCGGCTGCGAAAGGCTTGGCTTCACGGACGCTGGGACGTATTTGAGGGTCAGTTTTTCCCCGAGTTTGAATACGGACGGCACGTATGCCGGCCCGACGAATTACCGCTCAATGCAAAATATTTTGCCGCATTCGACTACGGCTTTGATATGCTGGCGGTACTGCTTATGGCGGTCGATTCCGAAGGATACTTGTACGCCGTTTGTGAAAAATGCGTTTCGGGACTGACACTGACGGAGGCGGCATATGAAATTGCCGAGCTGTGCAAGCCGTACCGTCCCGATTATGCGGCTGCCTCCCCCGACCTGTGGAACAGAAGGCAGGACAGCGGAAAAAGCGGATTTGAAATAATGCAAAGCGTTCCTTTTATGCCGCCGATGACACCCGCCGACAATCGCAGAATAGCGGGCTGGAGAATGCTCCGCGAATATCTCGGAAACCGTGACGGCTTACCGCGCCTTCGCATATGCTCGGAATGCAGAGAGCTTATCCGCTGTCTCCCCGCTCTGCTGTTTGACCCTTCACGTCCCGAGGACGCGTCAAACGAGCCTCATTCCGTCACCCACGCTCCCGAGGCATTGCGGTACGCCGTTATGAGCCGTTTTATTCCGCCCGAAGAAAACATATCAAACGACTTCATAATGCCGTCAAGGAAGCGCAGTCTGTTTATCGACTGATATTTAAAAATCCTTTTTACGTGACAGTTATAATGAAAGCGAGGTGAAAAAAATCACAGAAAAAAGCAATTCCATTACACTCGAAGGCTTTTCGGGAATAGACCGACTGCGCTCGCATACAAATCCATCCGCCGCTTCGGACATAGTGAATTTCCGCATTTGCAGCGACGGCTCTCTTGAAAAACGGGAGGGCTGCAGACTGCTCTGCTCTCTCGGCGAAAAAATAAGAGCCGTTTTCGGCGGGTATATCGGCGGCAGTTACGTTTGTTATGCTCTGGCGGGCTCGGACGTTTGCAAAATTGACATTGAAAGCGGAGACGCCGATGTTATAGGGAGCGTATCGACGTCCGACACCGAAGCCGACTTTTTCAGCTATCGGGGCACGCTTTATCTTATCGACGGTAACGGTCTTTACAAAATAACCGACAGCGGAATAACACAGCCTTTCGGCTATGTCCCGCTTGTAGGAAAAGATTGGAGCGATTCGGTCAGAGGTGAGCCTTACGAGCCGAGAAATCTGCTGAACGGCAAGGGACGAATAAGCTACATTGCTTCCGAAAAGCCTTCGTCGGTCTTATATCTTGACGAGGCGGTGTCCTCGGTCGACGCCGTATATATCAACGGAGAGCTTGCTTCCTCGGAGCGTTACAGCGTCAGCGGTATTGCACCGATGATAAACGTTTCGGGTCTTTCGGCAGGAGATAAAATATTCGTTTATTTCACGTATGCAAGCACGCCGTACACGGCCGAAGCGGTAATGAAAAACACGCACGCTGCGGTATTCGGAGGAATAAATAACAGCAGACCGTTTTTGTTCGGAGGCGATAATCCGTCCGTGATATATTCTTCGGCATACGTATCCGACGCGTCGCTTGAAGCGTCGAGACTCGGCTATCCCGCAAGCGACGCTCTTTATTTTCCGAACGGATATGAATTTACCGTCGGCGACGGCAGCTACCCCGTCAAAGCCGTAAGCCGTCAGTACGACCGTCTCTTGATTTTTACGGAGGGCAACGCCTGGCAAGCCGACAGCTCCGCCTGCGGAACGGAGGAATTTCCCATTATGAAAATAAATTCCTCGGTCGGCGTGGCAAGCACACACGGGGCGGCACTGCTCGGAAGCTCGCCTTACACCGTAGGCAAAGACGGAATTTACCGCTGGACAACCGACACGGACGAGCTTAACGACTGCAACGCTTACCGTATATCAGCTCCCATCGACGAGCTGATTTCGGAAAATTTCTTAAAAAATGCCTGCATTTTCGCCGACGGGAGACGGAAAGAGCTTCTTATTTCGTCACCGGGCGCAAGTGACAGGGTCTGGGTATATTCAGAAGAAGCAGACGCGTGGAGCAGCTTTGACGGAATAGGCGCACTTGATTTTCTTGAGATTAACGGAAGCGTCGGATTTATCAAAGAAAATGCGGTTTACGTATTCGACGGCAGTATGTATACCGACGGCGGCAAGGAAATAACTGCGGTATTTACAAGCGGGATATGCGACTTCGGCATTAAAACTTTAAAGCATATATCGGAAATCGGAATATCCTTCGATGACGGTACCGTAAGTGCGGACATTTTTACGGACGGAAATACGTTTTCCTCCGCAAGCAGGACGTTTACGTCGCAAAAGCACGCATATTCGCCGAAACGTGTGTCGGCGCGCAGATTTGATTATCTTACCGCGAAGCTCACGGCGGGCGGTCCGTCACGTCCGAGGGTGCATTCGCTTTATATCAGAATACGGTAATCTCCAAGTTATAGATTGGAGGTTACGGAAAGGAGAACAATGAACAATCACAAAAACAAAGCCTGGCGGCAATACGAGGCGGGAAAGGAATACAAAAGGCAGATAAATCTTTATGAAACCGTCCGCAAAAACGAAGCTTTTTATAAAGGGGATCAATGGCAGTCGGGCGAAGGCGCAAATCTTCCGAAGCCCGTTTTCAACATAATCCGCAGGGTCGTAGACTATCTTGTCTGCTCTGTTGCAAGCTCGGATTTATCCATACACTTTACCGATGAAAGTATACCCTTTGCAAATGAAAAGCAAAAAGCTCTTTCCGAGGATTTACTGAAAACGCTTAACGAAAACACTGCATACCGCTGGGAAAACAGCAATATGGACTACACCGTCCACAAGCTCCTTACGGACGCCGCAATAAGCGGAGACGGTGCGCTTTACTGCTATTGGGACTCCGGCAAGCGCGGTGCAGGCGGTTATCCCGGAGATATTGTTACGGAAATAATAGATTCGTCGTGTATTTTTCCCGCCGACGTCAACTCACCCGACATACAGTCGCAGGAATACGTAATCGTTTCCGGAAGAAGCACGGTACACGCACTGCGCGCCGAAGCGGAAAACTGCGGAGTATCCGCAGAGGACATTCAAAAAATCGTCCGCGACGACGAATACCGCTGCGGCTCGGGAAGCGTTCCCTGCTATGAACTTGAAGGTGAGGACGAGGAAAAAGCAACGTTTATAGTTAAATTTTGGCGTGAGAACGGGCTCGTATGCTTTGAAAAATCGACAAGAGACTGCATTATACGGCGCGTTAACACCGACTGCACACTGTACCCGATTGCATTTTTCAATTGGATAAGCGCAAAAAACAGCTTTCACGGCGTTTCGCCCGTAACGTATCTTATACCGAACCAGAAATTCATAAACCGTGCATACGCTATGGCAATGAAACATATGACCGATACGGCTTTCTCAAAGGTAATTTACGACAAGTCGAAAATACCCGAATGGTCGAATGAGGTCGGCGAAGCAATTGCCGCGGTCGGAGGCGGAAATATATCCGACGCCGTATCGGTTATCGGCGTGGGAGAAATGCAAAACGGCTTTACGGAGATTATCGACAGTGCCATCACGCTTACAAAAGAACTTATGGGAGCAACGGAATCCGCACTCGGCAATATGGAAGCAAAAAACACAAGTGCGATACTCGCTCTTCAGGAAACCTCGAGAGTAACCCTCGACAATATACGCTACTCTTTTTACAGCTGTATCGAGGCACTTGCGGACATATGGGCAGATATGATATCGGCATACTATCCGTCGGAAAGACTCTTGCCGTGCAAATCGGAGCAAGGCATTTCCGCACGCAAAATAAACAAAGACGATATAAGACACGCATTTCTTTCGGCGAGGATAGACGTAACGGAAATAACGCGATACAGCGCGGTAAACGCTCAAAACATGCTCGACAAGCTGCTCGACGGAGGATATATAACTCCGTCCGAATATATAAAGCGTCTTCCGTCAGGACTTATTTCAGACAGGCAAGAGCTGATAGAACTGCTTGAAGAAAAAGAAAAAAACGCAAAGGAAAAAGAAAATGGAAACTGAAATTTTCAACGAAACATTAAATGCCGAAACCCCTGCTCAAAACTCATTTAATGACGGCGAGGCGGAGCTTGAACGTCTGCGCGAGGAAATTCGCACACTCAATGAACGCATTGCCGAAAAGCAAGCTCAAACGGATAAAATTTCCGCAGAACTTGGAGCTTTTGCGGAATACTTCCCCGAGGTTGAGTTAAAAAGCATTCCCGATGAGGTTTGGGACGAAGTAAAAAGCGGCAATTCGCTCGCCTCCTCGTATGCGCTGTACACGCACAAAACAAAGCGTGCAGAACAGATTATGCAAGAGCAAAATGAAAAAAACGCCTACTTTTCGGCAGGGCGCGTAGGAAAGAATACGGCAAACGAATACTTCACACCCGACGATGTCAAAAAAATGTCGGGGAGCGAGGTAAAGGCAAACTATTCAAAAATAATCGCTTCCATGAAAAAATGGAACCGATAAAAGCTTTATTAAAAATATAAATTTATAAACAGAAAGGAAAATATTATGGCAATTACAAATTTTATACCTACGGTATGGAGCGAAACGCTCTACAGAGAGCTTGACAAGCAGTACGTTGCGGTAGCAAACTGCAACCGCGATTTTGAAGGCGATATTAAAGCCAGCGGCTCGGTCGTAAAAATCTGCGGAGTCGGAGAAATCAACGTTAACGAATATACCAAAAACACCGATATGTCCACACCGCAGGCATTGTCGGACACGGTCAAGGAGCTTACCGTAAACAGAGCCCGCTACTTCAATTTTCAAATAGACGATATCGACCGTGCTCAATGCTCTCCCAAGCTTTTGGAGCAGGCGATGAGTATCGCGGCGGCAAGTCTTTCAAACGAGGCTGATTCTTACATTTACAGTCTCTATGACAATGCGGGCAGCACCGTAACTCTTAACGGCGCAACGCACGAAACAATTCTTGACAGCATAATAGAGGCACGTCAGAAGCTTTACGAAAATAACGTATCGGACACGTCGGGCGTCGTTATCGAAGTTTCTCCCGCCGTAGCTTCGCTGATTCTGAAGGCAAAGCTGCTCACCGCCAGCGACAATACGGGCGTGCTTGAGGCAGGCTGTCTCGGAAGCGTCGGCGGCTGTAAGGTTTATGTTTCCAACAACATAAACCTTGTTGAATCCGGAGATTATATGTATCATAAATGTCTGATACGCACCAAGCGTGCAGTTGCATTTGCGGAGCAGCTCTCCGAAATTGAGGCATTCCGCCCCGAAAAAAGATTTGCGGACGCCATCAAGGGGCTTCATCTATACGGTGCAAAGGTTGTTTACCCCAAGGAAATGGTGCTTCTCAACGTCGGTATTTCAATATAAGCTATGCAGTGTAAGAAAATATACGACACCGCTCTCCGCCTTTTGGCGGAGAGCACGGAGCCGGGTGATAACGCCGATTATGAAGAACGGGCACCGTACATTTTGGCTTCGTTTTGCACAGAACACCAAAAAGCTGATAATACATTGAGAAAATTCACGGGCGAAAAAGTCGGTACGGAAATAAACGAGCTCTATATACCGCTTGAAAACGAATTTCCTCTTTTAAAGGATTTTGCCGTATGCGCTTCATTTTACCTTGCGGCAATGCTGGCAATAGACGATTTTCCGGAGCTGTCCGACAGGCTTTACGAAAGATATTCGGATTCTGTTTCAAAAATCTATTCGCCGATATGCGGAGTACCGTCGGCTACGGTTAATAAATATTTTGCCGATTAAGCAAAACGGCAAGGCGGGATTTTTCCCGCCTTGCTGTTTTTTACGTTAACGCACCAAAGGCTTCTTCGAGCGTATCCGCCACGCCGACACCGAGCGTAAGCAAATATTCCTTTGATTGATGACCTCGGCAAACAAGTATACAGTCGGCACCGATTGCCTTTGCCGTTTCGGCGTCGTGGTCGGTATCTCCTATGAACAGCACACTGTCGTCGGGGTGACTGCTCCTCCACGCGTGCGCCAGCGAAATCTTTGAGCCCGCGCGGATATTGTCAAGTCCGAAAACGTCGTCAAAATATTCGCGTATTTTCAAGCTTTGCAGCTGACTTTCAAGCATTGAAAGCTCCGTCGCCGAAAGAACCGTTTGAGCAATTCCGCGCGCCTTTATGTTTTCAAGCGCACGGCGCACGTCGGGATAAAGTGAAGCCGTTTTTACGTTTTCGAGGTACAGCTTTACCCATTGCGGCGCAAGCTCCTCATATGATTCACGCTCAAAGTCAAAGCCGAGAGAACGGTAATATTCTTTTATCGGGAAGCGGAATACGCTTCTGTAATGCTCTACCCCGCCGACTATCGGGAGTCCGCGTTCGGCAAGCAGAGTATTTACCGTTACGATACCCGTTTGTACGTCGTCAATCAGCGTTCCGTTAAAATCCCATATAATTCTGTTATATTTCATATGTCACCGCATAATTATTAAGGGTATTGCCAAAGCAATACCCTTAAAGCTTTTAAATTACATATCATCGGGAACTATTCCCATAGCGTCCGCCCACTGCTTATAAATGTATCCTATACCGCAGGGCGTTTCATCGGTTTCGGGCTCTGCCTGACTCTTTGCGGAATCAAGTGCCGCCTTACCCGCCGATTTGTTGGCAAGCAGACCGCCTGTTGCAACGATATCTTCCAAAATGCATTTTTCATTTTGTTCGCCGTCCAAATACTTATATGTTCCGTCGGCGATAGCGTCGTTTATCTGTTTTCTCACCTGAAGAGAAATATCTCTCAAGGTTTCGAGCGCGTCGCTGTTTACGATATTGTCGTTATACGAAAGCGTGAAGCCCATGGTAAGACTTACGGTATACTGAAGATTTTGCTTTTTGATATATTCCTTCAGTACGGGATTTTCGCCTTCCTTGGAATATGCGATAAGCGTGTTGCCCGTTTTGTTTATATCCATTTGATAGCTGTCGTTCAGCATTTTTACGACCTTGTAGGGATTGCCGTCCGAATCCTCGTAATCGGAATCGACCAGCTCGTAATTTTCTCCCTCGATACCGTAAAGGATAAGATTGCGGAATTCCTCGTTCGTATTAAGATATGTAAGAATTTCCATACTTCTCGAAAGGCTCGTGGTATATCCCGTTACCGCAAACATATTCGCATACAAATCGTCTGTTTCGATTGTCGGGTAATTTACGATAACAGCCTCGTAGAGTTCGGAATATTCATCGGGAATTTCAGCTCCGCCCTTTACATATGCCATAGCTATTTCGCCTTTTTCAAGCTGCTCTGCGGTGCCGAAATAGTTATTCTTCTTATATGTATTGATAACGTCAAGCTGTGAAGAAAATCTGCTTTGGTTTACGGTATTACTCATACTGTCAAGGAGATACGACGTCTTGTCTCCGTACTTTGCGCCGTCCTGAATTACGGACGACAGCACGGAAAATTCGGTGCTCAAATTGCCGTTCTCGTCAACCCCCCAGTAATAAATACCGTCTGACGCAAGATCGACATAGTCAAGCTTCTCTTCATCAAAGTAGAGCGGAGTATATCCGTAATCGCCTATCTTGGAGAGAAAATCCTGTACGTCCTCGTCGGTTATACCGGTGAAATACTTGAGACCCTCTTCCGTATCATAGTGCATTTTATTCAACGCCTGCTTGTTCAGAAGAAGATACGTATACTCTCCGATAGCCGCATTCGTGGGAATAGCGTATATGCTCTTGTTATTAACCGCCTTCATATAAGTAAGGTACGGAGTTGAGATATAAGTATTCAGCTTTTTTGAAGCGCTCGTAATCTCGTCGTTAAGGTTGGAAAGCATGCCCCTTTCGAGGTATTCGGCAAACTTTTCGTATCCGCCCATATAGAATATATCGACCTGATATCCTTCAATGGTGGGATACTTTATCTGGGTTACTCCCCACTCGTCCTCGTAGGTTTCGTCCTCGGCAGTCCCGTCGTCGCTTACGTCGTTTATAAGTCCCTTCTCTTCAGCCTCTTCTCTTGCCGCAAACGAAGCTTCAAGCTGTTCGTAATATTCGTCGGCAGTGAAATAATGCAGCTCAAGCTGGGTCTTAAACTTGGATTTGGTTATCTTGTTTACGGCAGTCTCTATCGCGTCTGCCTGCTCGTCACTTACCTCGTTTTCAGACATCAGATACATTGAAAGCGTGAGAGCACTTTCGGAAGCCTCCTCGTTTATGTTGTCGATAGCCTCATCGTCTCCCGTAGACGAACAGCCGGCAAGGCAGGCGACAGCCATAAGCATACATAAAAGAAGGCATAAAATCCTCTTATTCATTTTGTTCCTCCTAAAACACAAGAGCATAAAAGCTCACTATAAATCCTATAATATTTTACACCAAAATTGCGGAAATGTCAAGTGATTTTTTTGTGACGGCGGGTCATTTTAAAAAAACAGACTTATTTTTTTGAATTTTTTCACAAAATCACCGTCAACGTGCACATTGTATTGTCGGTATATTTTTGCACACCGAACAAAAAAATCGGCATTCTGTACATTTGCTGATTTATTTTTTAAGCAAAATAACGATTTTCGGCTTTAATCAAGAAATCCGCGAAGATGTCTTGCACGGCTCGGATGGCGGAGCTTGCGAAGAGCCTTTGCCTCTATCTGTCTTATACGTTCACGCGTAATATTAAACTCCTTGCCGACCTCCTCAAGCGTGCGGGTACGGCCGTCGTAAAGACCGAAGCGAAGCTTTATAACGTGCTCCTCACGCGGCGTCAGCGTATGAAGCTCCTTTTCTATAACCTCTCTCAATATCGTAGTGGCGGCGGCGTCCGACGGAGCGGGCGTATCCTCGTCGGGTATAAAATCGCCGAGGTGGCTGTCCTCTTCTTCTCCTATCGGAGTTTCCAAAGATACGGGATCCTGGGCAATTTTCATAATCTCGCGCACTTTTTCCGGACTCATCCCCATTTTCTCGCCGACCTCGTCCGCAGTAGGCTCGCGGCCGAGCTCCTGGAGCATCTGGCGCGAATAACGGGAAACCTTGTGTATCGTCTCAACCATATGAACGGGTATTCTTATCGTCCTTGCCTGATCGGCTATTGCTCTCGTTATCGCCTGACGAATCCACCACGTGGCATACGTCGAAAATTTATAT
>CAYVLG010000035.1:0-9722 GCA_964452345.1 uncultured Lachnospiraceae bacterium | reverse complement strand
GCATATATTTTCGGAGAAAACGGTCTCGGTTTTGACGTCGAGCCGCGCTGGGACGAGCCGAGATACGATATAATACAAGCCGTAATTACGCATTCTCCCGACGCGCTTTGCGCCATATGCCGAGGAATACAGGCGGGCTCTCCGATAGATTCGCACGTTACCCCCGAGCCTTGGGAAATGCCCGGATATTCGGATAAGGTAATTATGGCGGCTGGAGCGTTTACGCAAGGCTCCTCTATCGAGCTGTCGGCGGACGGCCCGCTGCGCGAGCCGTATACGGCGTATCTTCAGGGCGGACTTACATATGAAAGCGGAAAAATCGGAATAATGTCGGCGGCTGAGGAGGTTTTGAAATCTCTTTGAGGGGCACAATCGGATAAACGAAAACGTTTCAGGTTCCGTAAATGCTTGAATATCAACATTTTATTCAAAATTCTATTGACTTTTGCGCCTGAAGGTGATATAATATTTTTAATCAATCAAACCACGGAGGTTATTATCATGAAGCATATCGATACTATCGAGACGCGCAATCTCTGCGAAAGCGCAAAGAACGGCGGTTGCGGCGAATGCCAGACTTCCTGCCAGTCTGCCTGCAAAACAAGCTGCGGTATCGCAAACCAGCAGTGCGAGAACGAGGCAAAGTAACTGTCTTGTGAAAAATGCCGCCCATAGGCGGCATTTTTGCTTGCTTAAAAGGCAAAAATTTTAAACCGTGCCGTCCGAAGACGGCAAATTTATTCTATAAAAAACTTTTTACGGGAGAATTTATGATACATCAGTATAAGCTTGGCGGTCATAATATCGTGCTTGACATCTGTTCCGGCGCGATTCACGTTGTGGATGAGGTCGCCTATGATATTATCGCTATGTTTGAAACGCATACGCGGGACGAAATCATCGCCGAGATGAGAAAAAAATATGCAGAGCGCGGGGACGTGACCGAGGCGGATATAGACGAATGCTTTGAACAGGTTGTTTTTCTTAAGGAGTCGGGAAAGCTGTTTTCTCCCGATACCTTTGAGGACAAGGCGGGATATCTGAAGGAAAAAACTTCGGGAGTTGTCAAGGCTCTGTGCCTGCATATTGCGCATACCTGCAACCTAAACTGCTCTTATTGCTTTGCGTCGCAGGGAAAATACAACGGTGAACGCGCGGTTATGAGCTTTGAGGTAGGTAAGCGGGCACTTGATTTTCTTGTTGAAAATTCGGGAAGCAGACACAATCTCGAGGTGGACTTTTTCGGCGGCGAGCCGCTTATGAATTTTGAAGTGGTAAAACAGCTTGTGGAATATGCGAGAAGTATAGAAAAGGAAAAAGGAAAGAATTTCCGTTTTACGCTTACCACAAACGGTTTGCTGATAAACGACGACGTGATAGATTTTTGTAACCGCGAAATGAGTAACGTCGTTTTGAGCCTTGACGGACGCAAAGAAATACACGACCGCTACCGCGTCGATTACGCGGGTAACGGAAGCTGGGAGCGCGTGGTGCCTAAATTTCAAAAGCTTGTAAATGCCCGCGGAGGAAAAAATTATTATATGCGCGGTACTTTTACGCACGCAAATCCCGATTTTCTCGAGGACATAAAAAAGATGCTCGAGCTTGGATTTACGGAGCTTAGCATGGAGCCCGTCGTGTGCGCTCCCGGCGACGCCGAGGAGCTGACTGATGAGGATTTGCCGATAGTTCTTGAGCAGTACGAAAAGCTTGCGGAACTTATGCTTGAGCGCGACAGAGAGGGAAAACCGTTTACCTTCTATCACTATATGATAGATTTAACGGGAGGTCCGTGCATATATAAGAGAATTTCAGGCTGCGGCTCGGGAACGGAGTATATGGCGGTTACGCCGTGGGGAGATCTTTATCCTTGTCATCAGTTTGTCGGAGACGAAAAATTCCTGCTCGGAAATATTTGGGACGGAGTTACAAACAAGCCCGTGCAGTGTGAATTTGCCTCATGTAACGTCTATGCGAGAAGCGACTGCCGCGACTGCTGGGCAAAGCTCTATTGCTCGGGAGGCTGTGCGGCAAACGCATATCACGCAACAGGCTCGGTAAAGGGCGTATATAAATACGGCTGTGAGCTGTTCCGCAAGAGAATGGAATGCGCGATTATGGTTGCGATAGAGCGGATGCTTTCCGCAAAAAACAAATGAGGACGCCGATTTGCGATTTTGTAAGCGATTATAAGAAAAGCGGAGCCGTGAGACTGCATATGCCGGGTCATAAGGGCCGAGGAGAGCTTGAAGCCGCGGATATAACGGAGATTGACGGTGCGGACAGCCTCTACGAGGCTGACGGCATTATTGCGCAAAGCGAGAAGAATGCGGGAGCTCTTTTCGGAGCGGATAGCTTTTACAGCACGGAGGGCTCATCGCTGTGCATTCGCGCGATGCTTTATCTTACCGTTATTTATGCAGATTCACTTGGCAAAAAATGTAAGGTACTGGCCGGAAGAAACGCTCATAAAAGCTTTATTTATGCGGCGGCACTGCTCGGTTTTGACATAAGCTGGATTGAATGCGGAGACAGCTATCTTTCCTGCGCTCCGAGCTCAGACGAGCTCGAACGCAGGCTTACCGATATGACCGATAAGCCTGCCGCCGTATATCTGACGAGTCCCGATTATCTCGGCAGAACGGCGGATATTCGCGGGATAAGCGAGGTATGCCGACGTCACGGGGTACTTTTGCTTGTTGATAACGCTCACGGAGCGTATTTGAAATTTTTGCCGACGTCACGTCACCCTATCGATTTGGGCGCGGATATGTGCAGTGATTCCGCACACAAAACGCTTCCCGTGCTGACGGGCGGAGCTTATTTACATATTTCCAAACATACACACAGATTATTTTCGGAAAATGCGAAAAGTGCTCTTTCTCTTTTCGGATCGACGAGTCCGTCGTATCTCATATTGCAGTCGCTTGACAGGGCAAACGCATATATTGCCGACGGATTTCAAGAAAAGCTTTCGGATACCGCCGAAAAAATCGAACGGATAAAAAGCAAGCTTGCCGAAAACGGCTACGGGCTGTACGGCGACGAGCCGATGAAAATAACCTTACAGCCTAAAAGCTACGGCTATACGGGCAGGGAAATTGCGGCGATATTGCTTGAAAAAAATATAGTGTGCGAGTTTTCCGACCCTGATTTTGTCGTTATGATGCCGTCGGCGGAAACATCGGACGGCGAGATGACGGCGCTTGCCGACGTACTGACGGCGATACCGCCGCGCAGTGCGATAAACAGCACCGCTCCGCGTATCTGTATGTGTGACGCCGTTATGTCGCCGAGAGAGGCTATGCTCTCCGCGTCGGTAACGGTTAAGACGGCGGAGGCGGTCGGAAGAGTACTTGCACGCGCCTGCGTTTCCTGTCCGCCTGCGGTTCCTATCGTCGTTTGCGGAGAGCGGATAGACGAAAACGCCGTAAGAGCATTTGAGTATTACGGGATAAAATATTGTTCCGTCCTGCCCTGAAAAACGCGGGTCGGAAAAATTTGACGTAAAATCGGGATAATTTTACTTATTTGTCCGATTTTGGTGAAATCTTTGTGACGAAAAAGTGCTTTTATAAAAAAATTTATGAAATTTTAAAAAAGTGTTTGCAATTTTCACGAAAGTATGATATAATGTTATACGGTGACGTGGACTATGACGTCAACGGCATAGCTGCCGAGCGTATAGACGAAATTGCGGAGGTTACTTGAATGTTGGATACGAAAATTCTTGTCGTCGACGACGACGAAAATATATGCGAGCTGCTCAAGCTCTATTTTGAAAACGAAGGCTACGGAGTCAAGCTTGCTCACGACGGAGCGGAAGGAATAAATTTCTTCAAAATATACGAGCCCGACATTGTTTTGCTTGATATTATGCTCCCGAAGAAGGACGGCTGGCAGGTTTGCCGCGAAATTCGCGAGATGTCGTCAAAGCCCATTATTATGATAACGGCAAAGGGCGAGGTCTTTGACAAAGTTCTCGGTCTCGAGCTTGGCGCAGACGACTTTGTCGTAAAGCCTTTTGATATGAAGGAGCTCAGTGCGCGTGTAAAATCCGTGCTTCGCCGCTATCAGGCTCATACCAATCAGAATGACGATGAGGTTATAAAATTCGATAACATAGAGATAAGCCATCAGAAATACGAGCTTAAGCTGAACGGCAAGCCCGTCGACGTTCCGCCGAAGGAGCTTGAACTGCTTTACTTTTTGGCGTCGAATTATAACAGAGTATTTACTCGTGACCAGCTTCTCGACAAGGTTTGGGGCTTCGATTATTTGGGAGACTCCAGAACGGTTGACGTGCACGTTAAAAGACTGAGAGAAAAGCTTGAGGGAGTTTCGGATAAATGGACGCTGAAGACCGTATGGGGCGTCGGCTATAAATTCGAGCTTCTCGGCTAAAAGGTACAGGCTTCGGAATAAATGAGGCAGGAACATCCGACGTTTTCGGCTGTTCCTGCCGTTTTGAGTTTTCGGGAGAGGAGAGTAAAAATGTTCAAGAGCATATTCGCAAAATACGTCGTAGCATTTATGCTGATAATTCTTTCCAGCTTTATTATAATTATTTTTATAATTTCTTCGCTTATAATAGGTTATTCGACGGACGCCAAATCGGATATAATGGAAACGTCGGCGCGGGCGTCGGCGGCATATGTTGAGGAGCTGTTCGCTTATTCGGCTTCGGAAAGCATCAGCGGAGTTATAAAGCCGAACGATGCGGCGGCGAGGAGAATGCTTGGAATTATAGCCTCCAACGCGGACGATATAACAATTCTTGTTTCCGACAATTCGGGAAATCTCGTCCTTGCCGTCGGCTGTGACGAGGAAAATATAACGGACGGCGCGGTTCTGCCGAAATCGTTTATGGACGAGGTAAACAACGGCAGCGAGATATCGGGCAATGCGCGGCTTGAGGAGGTTTTTAACGGCGAGCGGTACGTATATGCCGTTCCGATATATAATAACAATGAGGCGGTATGCGGAACGGTATTTGTATGTGCGGAATCCGTAATGCTGTCGGAGCTGCTGGAAACAACGGTTAAATCGGTTGTCGTCGCGATACTTTGGGTGTTGCTGGCGGCTCTTATCGCCGTATATTTCATAACCGAAAGAATTACGGGACCGATCAAGGAAATCAGTGCCGCCGCAAAGCAATTTGCACAGAGTAAATTCGATGTCCGCGTTCCCGTTCGCGGAAACGATGAGGTTGCGCGACTTGCTGCCGCGGTAAACAATATGGCGGAATCGCTTGATAATTACGATACGATGAGAAATACGTTTATGTCGAACGTGTCGCACGATCTGCGCTCTCCGATGACGTCGATATCGGGCTTTGTGGACGGAATACTTGACGGAGTTATCCCCCCCGAAAAGCACGAATATTATTTGAGAATAGTTTCAACGGAAATCAAGCGTTTGTCGAGGCTTGTTGCGTCTCTTTTGGATCTTTCGCGTATTCAGGCGGGGGACAGAAAATTTACCATGGCTCCCTTTGACATTTGCGAAATGTGCCGTGAAATAGTAATTTCCATTGAACAAAAAATAAACGACAAAAAGCTTGAGGTGCAGTTTGACTGTACGGACGACGAAATAGAGGTCGTTGCCGACAGAGACGCTATTTATCAGGTTGTATACAATCTTTGCGACAATGCAATGAAATTTTCACGCGAGGGCGGAATTTTCCGTATCGGAATAAAGCGTATAAAAAACAGACGCGTGCTTGTCACCGTTTACAATGAGGGACAGGGAATAGCTCCCGCCGATTTACCGTATGTGTTTGAGCGGTTTTACAAGAGCGACAAGAGCCGCGGACTGAATAAATCGGGTGTAGGTCTCGGTCTGTTTATATCGAAAACCATAATGGAGGCTCACGGCGAGACGATTTGGGTGGAAAGCGAGCTTGATAAATACTGCTGCTTCAGCCTGACGCTTCCTATGGAATAATCGCGGCGGGGTATAAAATAACCGAAAATTGCGAATAATCATAGCAGTACTTGATTTACGGGGTGTTTGCTATGATTAAAAGACGAAGAAACAGCGGGTCGGGAGAGGATTTAGCCGACGTAAACGAGCAGGAGCTTGCCAAGGACGGCGGTGCGGACAGGCTTCTCGGCGGTGATGTTGATGAAAACGGTGCAGACGGCGCAGCCGTCGGCAAGACGAAGTCTGCCGACGTAAAAAATACCGAAAATACGGTGACAGCGGAAAATGCGGAACCTGTTGACACTGCCTATGAAACGGATAAAAACGGTATGCCGAAGGAAACCGCGTCCGACGGCGGCTTGCCGCTGCCGAGTGACGGGGAGCGGCAGCCGATAAAATCCGAAAAGCACAGTCCCAAATGTGAGGACGGCGGAGTGTCTGAAAAGAAAGAAGAGCGGGAAGGCTCACCGAAAAATAAAAAAAAGGAGTCCGAAGCAAAGCATAAACGCGGTCGTGGATATATTGCGGTAATAGCGGCGTGCTTTATTATAAGCGTCGCACTGCTTGCACTGTCCGTTATCGGTGAGCGTCGGGATAACGGTGAAGGCACCGTTTATACGCACACGGAAGCCGAGGAGACAACGCGGACGGAAACGCGAAACGACGCAACGTTGCTCGGCGCGAATGAAATATACGGGCTGTGTGCGGAATGTGCCGTAACCGTTGCGGCAACGACAGACGGCGGAACGTCTTATTACTCGGGATTTTGTATTTTCGGCGGAGGTTACGTCGCCTCTCTTTACGAAGCGGTGGCGGAAGCCTCGAAAATCGAAATAATACTTTCCGACGGGAGTATTTATCCGACCGAGCTTGTCGGCGGAAACGCAACCGTTAATTTGGCGCTTCTGCGTTCTGCGGAGGCTCCGTTAAAAAGCGTTGACATCGGAAGCGCGGAAAATCTGGTTACGGGCAGCAGTGTTTATGCGATAGGAAGCATGGGAGAGGGGAGCTACGGAGCAAGCTTTGTTGCGTGCGAGGTATCCTTTTCTCAAAGATATCCCGAGCTTTTGGGTTTTGACGGATACGTGCGGCGCGTCGGAGCAATTCAGATAAGCGGAATTTTTGATTCCGCAATGAAGGGCTGTCCCATTTTCAACGAAAACGGGGAAGCGGCGGCTTTAATGCTCTGCGTTGACGGTTCGGTAAGCTTTGCACTGCCTCTCGATAAGGTATCTGAGGTTCTTTCGGCGATAAAAGACGGCGAGGAGCCGTCCGTTGAAACGCTCTATTCTCTTGCATATATTCCTCCGAGGCTCGGTATACTCGGCGAGCAGACCGAACGTGACGGTATTTACGGTATATGCGTAAAGGGCTTTGATGACGAAAACGGAGATGCCGCGTTAAAATTGAGAATTGACGACGTTATTTTTAAAATCAACAACCGTCCCACGCCCGACGCGCCGACGCTTTCCGAGGAAATAGAAAAATACAGACCTGGCGACAGCGTGGAGATTTTTGTTTATCGAAGCGGTCAAAGGCTGTCCTTTTCCGTGTATTTGTCGGAGGCACGCTGACTTTGTGAAAAAATTGGCGAAAAGCTATTGCAAAAAGAGTGCAAATGGTGTATAATAGTATAGTACTTTAATATAATACCGAATTGGGTGTACCGCTGTATTGAAAAATAGGCGGTGCACCATAGGTTTATTTAAGATACCAAAAAATAATTCAAGAACGGAGAAGAGAAAATGTCGGCTGTATCCATATGGGATATGCTCGCAAGAGTCGGGCTTGCCGTGCTGTGCGGCGGTATGATAGGAATAGACAGAGGAAAGAAACGGCGCGCCGCGGGCTTCCGTACATATATGCTTGTCTGTGTAGGCGCGGCAATGACCGTGATGCTCGGAATTTATCTCCAATATATGCTTATAAACGTCTGGGCTCCGGAGCTTACGTCGGCTTACACCAATACCGACGTATCGCGTTTCGGCGCACAGGTAATAAACGGAATAGGCTTTCTCGGCGCGGGTACCATCATAGTTACGGGACGTCAGCAGGTCAAGGGACTGACGACGGCGGCGGGGCTTTGGGCGTCCGCGTGCATGGGGCTTTGTATCGGTGCGGGATTTTATCTTGCCGCGCTTATATGCTGTGCATGTATTTTTCTTACGGTTGTTGTTTTTTCAAAGCTTGAGAGATTTATACTTTCGCGTTCAAGAAATATAAATCTTTTCGTAGAGCTTGAGGAGCTTGACGAGCTTCCGGCGGTTATAGAGAAAATCAACGGACAGCAGACGCGTATATTTGACGTTGAAATAACAAAAGCGAAATACTCCGAAAACCATTATCCGAATGCCGTATTTTCGCTTCAGCTTCCCAAAAAGAAGCCGCATACCGCGGTTCTTACGGCAATTGCCGAGCTTGAAACGGTCAGAAGCATAGAAGAGCTTTAACGGAGGTAATTATGATAGAAGCACTTAATTTTTTGAGAGGCACCGAGCTTGGCTGGCTTACCGTAACGGTAAGGCTTTTGCTGGCGGTCATCTGCGGAGGCGTTATAGGCATAGAACGTGAACGAAAAAGACGCCCTGCAGGCTTTAGAACGCATATTCTTATATGCTTGGGAGCGGCAATGACGACGCTTACGAGCCAATATCTCGTTCTCGAGCTTGGACTTTATACCGATATGGCGCGCCTCGGAGCGCAGGTTATTGCCGGAATAGGCTTTATCGGAGCCGGAACAATAATTATAACAAAGCGCCGTCAGGTCAAGGGACTGACGACTGCGGCAGGCTTATGGACGGCGGCGATTGTCGGTCTTTGCTGCGGAGCGGGCTTTTTGGAGGGTGCCGTCATTACGACTCTCGTTGTTATGATTGCGGAGCTTGCGCTTGCAAGACTTGAATATTTTATAGTTTCCAATGCGCGCGTCATAAATTTGTACGTGGAATACAGCGAGAGCGGAAACCTCGGCGGTATAGTCGATACCATAAAGAAAAACGGCGGCTACATAATTGACCTTGAAATAACGAAAAATGCCAAGGAGGGAAGAAATCCTTGTGCGGTATTTTCACTCCAAACTCCGAGAAAAATATCGCACCAAACGCTGATGACAAAGCTGTCGAATCTTGACGGAGTGGTGTCAATAGAGGAGCTTTAATAACGTTTATGGATAACTTAAAAACGCGGAGGCTGTCTTTAAGACAGCCTCCGCGGATTTTGTTATTTCGATGATTTTATCAGTCTATTTTATATTTTGTTCCTTGCGGAGTATCGGTAAGCGTTACGCCCTTTTCCGAAAGAGTTTTTCGGATTTCATCGGCGAGTGCGTAATTTTTTGCCTTCTTTGCTTCGGCACGTTTTGCAATAAGCTCCTCTATTTCACGTATAAACGGGTCGCTTGCCGCTTCATCTGCCGCGGCTTTTTCTGTCTCAAGCCGTTTTTTCGCCGCAGGCACTATGTCAAGTCCGAGTACCTTGTCAAAATCCTCAAGTAGTGCAAGCTTGGTTGAGGGCGTTGTTTTCAGCTTGAATACGTCGTAAATTGCGGTGACGGCGAGAGAGGTATTTATATCGTTGTCGAGTGCGGCACGGAATTTTGCTTTTCCTTCCTCCAAGCCTTCGGGTTCGATATTACCTTGCTCCTCCTTCAGAAGAGACAGCGCGCGCGCGACTATTTTGTTGTAAGCCACGGCGGCATTGTCGAGATTTTCATATGAAAATACGAGTGTTTTGCGGTAGTGCGATTGGAGACAGAATAAACGGTAAACAAGCGGGTTGTAGCCCTTTTCCTCAAGCAG
>CAYVLG010000034.1:0-9727 GCA_964452345.1 uncultured Lachnospiraceae bacterium | reverse complement strand
TACCTATTCGCTTAGTCACGATGATTTGCCGTGTATGGATGATGACGATATGAGGCGCGGAAAGCCTTCCAATCACAAAGCCTTCGGATATGCAAACGCGCTTTTGGCGGGAGACGCGCTGCTGACGCGTGCGTTTTCGGTAATTGCGGAGGCAAAAACGCTTGACGGAGAAACCAAAGCCGAGGCTGTAAGACTTTTGTCGTTTGCCGCAGGCGACCGCGGTATGATAGGCGGTCAGATAATGGATCTTATAGGTGAAACGGAGGAGCTGACTTTTGATAAGCTTTTGAAGCTTCACGCTCATAAGACCGCGGCTCTTATCGAGTGCTCCGCATTGCTCGGCGCGCTTGCCGCGGGCTTCCGCGAGGACAGCAGCGAGGCAAAGGCACTGTCCGAATATGCCGTAAAGCTCGGAATAGCGTTTCAGGCTGTCGACGATGTGCTTGATGCGGTTGCGGACGAGAGCGTGCTCGGCAAGAGCGTCGGCTCGGACGCAGGGCATAATAAAACGACGTTCCTTACCTATTACGACGTAGATTCCGCAAAAAAATATGCGGAGCTTCTTACTGCAGAGGCGGTAAGTGCGGTCAGTGGTATAGACGGCTCCGAGCTTCTTACGGATCTTGCGTGCCGGCTTCTGACCAGAGAGAAGTAAGGCTTTTGGAGGTTGCTTTGGAATATATAGACGATCTTATAAATAATTACGTAATGACAAGCGCGTTTATGGCGTGGCTTATAGCACAGCTTATAAAGGTTGTGATAGCTATTTTCGACAAGGACGAAAGAACGCTTGTCAAGGTCCTTTTTTCCAACGGAGGAATGCCGAGCTCGCATTCATCCTGCGTATCCGCGCTTTGCGTTGCCTGCGCGATACAGGAAGGGGTCGGCTCTGCTGTATTTGCGGTTTCGTTTATCCTTGCCTGCGTTGTTATGATAGACGCGAGCGGAGTCAGATACGAAACGGGAAAACAGGCGAAAATTATAAATCAAATAACAAGGAAGCTGTTTTCGGAGGATTCGTCTGAGGTAAACGCGGGGCTGAAAGAACTTGTCGGTCACACTCCGTTTCAGGTTCTTATGGGCTCATTGCTCGGTATTGCCGTTGCGGTTGCCATGGCGTTTCTTATGGGACGGATTTAATCGGATATGAGAGCAGACGTATATCTTTCCGCATTCGGTCACGCCGAAAGCAGACAAAAGGCTCGGGAGCTGATTGACGCGGGAGCGGTGAAAATAGACGGAGAAACGGTTAAAAAGCCTTCCTCCGCGATTAACGAAAATATACCCCACACGGTTTTGACGGAGCAGATTTTCAAATACGTAAGCCGAGGCGGAATGAAGCTTGAGGCGGCGCTCGATGCCTTTAAAATAAACGTAAACAGACTTAAAGCGGTTGATATCGGAGCTTCTACGGGAGGCTTTACGGACTGCCTGCTGAAGCGCGGAGCGGAATGCGTTTATGCGATAGACGCGGGGATAGGTCAGCTTCATCCGAGCATTCGCGAGAATGAGCGCGTAAGATGTATAGAGCATTTTAACGCCCGAGAGCTTAATGCGGAAATTACGGACGGACTTTGCGATATCGCTACGGCGGACGTGTCGTTTATTTCACAGACGTATATTATCGGCGGAATAGCGGAGGTGCTTAAGCCGGGCGGGATTTTCGTAAGCCTTATAAAGCCTCAATTTGAAGCCGGAAGAGCCGCATTGGGAAAAAACGGAATCGTTTCAAGCTCCGCATACCGCTATCTTGCCGCAAAGAGAGTAATAAGCTTTGCGTGCGAAAACGGCTTTGACTGTCTCGGATTTATCCGCTCACCGATTGAAGGCGGAGACGGAAACAAAGAATATTTGTCGTACTTTGTAAAAAAGGACTGTCTTAAGCCTCATATAGACGACAAAACCATAAAAAGAATTACGGCGATTTAAAAAGGGAGTGCTTATGAAAAAAATCGCACTGATAACAAACTACAATATTTCCGAAAAGCTTGAAGCGGCGGGACGGGTTGCGCTTAAAATCGAAAAAAACGCTTCCGAAATATTTATTCCCGTTGCTTTTAAGGAGCGAATTTTCAGAAGCCGTATGCACAGAAGCATTTATACCTACAAAACGCCCGATGAAATTTATTCGGAGGCAGAGCTTGTGATAGTCATAGGCGGCGACGGCTCTATGCTCGACGCCGCACGAAGAGCGGCAAGGCACGCGATTCCCGTGCTCGGCATAAATATGGGCAGAATAGGCTATATGACGGAGCTTGAAATGGATGAGCTTGATATGCTCGACAGGGTATTTACGGGTGAATATACTTTGGACGAGAGAGCTATGCTGTCGGTGAAAATCGTATCCGAAAAGGGGCACGTCCGCTTTAAGGCGGACGCGCTGAACGAGGCGGTTATCGCCAACGGTTCCACTGCGCGGATTATCGATATAGAGCTGTCGGACGGAGACGAGCTGGTAAGCCCGTACCGCGCAGACGGTCTTGTGATAGCGACGCCGACGGGCTCGACGGCATATTCTCTGTCGGCGGGAGGTCCCGTTGTGGACCCTCGGCTGTCCTGCATATGCGTAACGCCCGTATGTCCGCATTCGCTTTTGGCGCGTCCTCTGATATTTCCCGATGCGGCGTGTCTGAAGGTAAAAAATACCTGTGTGCGCGAAAAGGTTCTTCATCTTACGGTGGACGGCAAGGCAACCTTCGATATGTATTACGGCGACGTTGCGGTGATAACCAAATCCGATATGAAGGCAAGGCTTCTCCGCGTAAAGGACGAAGGCTTTTGCTCGAAAATCAGACTTAAAAAGCTTTTATAATTTTTACGGAGAGTGTTCAATGAAAAGCGAAAGACAGGAAAGAATACTTGAAATAATAGAAAAATACGAGGTTCAGACGCAGGAAGAAATAACCGCCCGCCTGCAGGCGGAGGGCTTTAAGGTAACTCAGGCAACGGTGTCGCGCGACCTGCGGGATCTCAAGCTGACAAAAAATATGTCGCCGTCGGGCAAATACAGATACACGGTGACGAGAACGCACGACCACGTCGGCGCGGTGAAGCTAAATCACGCAATGCTTGAGTCGATAATAGGCGTGAAATATTCGCTGAACAACGTTGTTATAAAAACCCTTCCCGGACTTGCAAACGCAGTCGCTTCAAGCGTCGACGCTTTGTCGCTTGACAGCATACTCGGCTGTGTTGCCGGCGACGATACGATAATAATCGTAACGGTTGACGAGGAAAGCTCGGAGGAAATAAGCGACAAGCTCAAGGAAATGATGAGGTTATAATGAGGTAGCGTATGATACAGTCTCTGCATATTGAAAATATAGCCGTTGTCAAAGCTTTGGATATTGATTTTTCTTCGGGAATGACCGTGCTGTCGGGCGAGACGGGAGCGGGAAAGTCGATAATTATAGACAGCCTCGGGCTGCTGCTCGGAGCAAAGTCAGACAGAGAGCTTATCCGCAGCGGAGAAAGCCGTGCGCTTGTAAGCGCGCTGTTTTCGGATATCGGCGAAGGCGCTGCTCAAAAGCTTGCGGAAATGGGCTTTGAAACCGAGGACGGAACGGTTGAGATATCGCGTGTTATCGGAAACGGCGCCGCGGCACGCTTTAACGGACGTGCGGTCACGGTTGCCATGCTGCGCGATGTGGGCGGTATGCTGTTTAATATTCACGGACAGAATGACAACCGACAGCTTCTCGATCCGAAAAATCACATCGGTTTGCTTGACCGTTTTGCGGACAACACGGAGCTTGTGACGGAATACGGGGCACTGTACAGGGAAATTTTGCATGTTCGGTGTGAAATGGATTCTATCCGTAACGATGAAATGGAGCGCGCCCGTCTCGGTGAAGTGCTTAAATTTCAAATTTCCGATATTGACGCCGCCAAGCTTCGTGCAGGCGAGGAGGAGGCTCTCGAGGAGCTCGTAAAGAGACTGTCCGACTCGGAGAAGATTAACCGCGCGTGCGGTTTGGCTGAAAAGGCGATACGCGGAACGGAAAAAATGAAGGGAGCTTCGTATCTCGTCGAGCGTGCGGCAGACGTGCTGGAGTCTGTATCGGATTCGGTTTCCGATGCTCGGGAGCTTGCGGAGAGACTGACAAATATAAAATACGAGCTTGACGACATAGCGGAATGTGTGTACGGACTTTCGGAGTTTGGCGACGGCGACCCGTCGGCAAGGCTCGATAAGGCTCAGGCTCGCCTTAATACCATAACAAAGCTTAAAAGAAAATACGGTGCTACGGTTGCCGAGATACTTGCATTCAGAGACGACGCCGCAAAGAGACTTAATACTTTGGAAAATGCCGACGACAGGCTTGCCGAGCTTGAGGAAGAGCTTGAAAAGAAGGAGGAGGCGGCGAAAAAAATTGCACTGATATTGCGGGAACGAAGAAAAGCTTCGGCAAAAATGCTTGACGAAAGGGTATGCGATACTCTAACTTTCCTCGATATGCCGAAGGTACGCTTCGAGGTCGGTATAACGCCTCTTAAGGATTTTTGTGCATTCGGTCTCGACAGCGTTGAATTTCTTATAGCTACAAACTCGGGAGAGCCTCTTATGCCCATGCACAAAATTGCCTCCGGCGGAGAATTGGCGCGTATTATGCTTTCATTGAAAAACGTACTGAACGAGTGCGACGGTGTGCGAACCGTAATATTCGACGAGATAGATACCGGAATTTCGGGCAAAACCTCGCGCAAAGTCGGAATAAAGCTTAAGGAAATTTCCCGTACCTCACAGGTGCTTTGCGTTACGCATTCGGCTCAAATAGCATCTCTTGCTCATAATCATATTAAGATTTATAAAGCCGAGGACGGAGGCAGAGTCAGTACGTCACTTGAAGTGCTTGACATAGATGGACGGATTTCGGAAATATCGCGTATACTCGGCGGTATCGAGATAACCGAGGCGGTGCGGAATGCCGCTGAAGAAATGATAGCGGAAGGGGAGAGCTATATATGAACAAAACCAACGCTATGCGGCGTCTCGACGCGGCTAAAATAAAATATACTCCGTATGAATATGCCGTTGACGAAAACGACCTGTCGGGTACTCATATAGCCGACTGTGTAGGCTTGAGCTACGGTATGGTTTTTAAGACGATAGTTACGCGTTCGGACAAGGGGGCGGTATTCGTTTTCTGTATCCCTTGCCACAAGGAAATAGATTTGAAAAAAGCGGCGGCACTGACAGGCTCCAAAAAAATAGAACCGCTTGCCGTCAAGGAGCTTCTCGGTACGACGGGATACATAAGAGGAGGATGTTCTCCGATAGGAATGAAGAAAAAATTCCCGACGTATTTTGACGAGAGCGCATTGTCGCTCGATGAGCTGACCGTCAGCGCGGGAGTGAAGGGAATACAGCTTCTTTTGAAAAGCTCGGACGTAATCGCTTTTACGGATGCGCAGTGCGCCGATTTAACCGTATAAATTTTTGCGGTGTACTTGAATTTTTCGTAAATATGTAGTATAATTAATAATTGTGACTTGCAATAAATTTAAGGAGACTTTAAAATGACAGAAATAAAAACTGCCGTATCGGAAAAAATAGTCGAGAGAATCAAGGCTATAAATCCCGATATTGAGCTTTCGTCTGATGCGGTTTGCTCAATGCTTGAATATCCGCCTGACTCAAAAATGGGCGATCTCGCGCTCCCTTGCTTTAAAATGAGCAAAACGCTCCGTATGGCACCCGTAAAAATCGCGGCGGCCATTGCAGAGGACTTTTGCGCGGACGGAGTTGCACGCGCGGAGGCTGTGAACGGATATTTGAATATATTTCTCGACGGAGGACGTCTTTGCGAGAAGGTTATAAGAGAGGTCAGGGAAAAGGGCGAAAAATACGGTGCTCCCGACCTTGGACGCGGAAAAACGGTTGTCCTCGATTATTCTTCTCCGAACGTTGCAAAGCCGTTCCATATCGGACATCTCGGAACGACTGTTATAGGACATTCTCTCAAGAGACTTCACGAATTTGCGGGATACAAATGTATAGGCATAAATTATCTCGGAGACTGGGGGACTCAGTTCGGAAAGCTTATAGTTGCATACCGCAAATGGGGCAACAGAGAGCTTATAGAAAACGGCGGTATAGATAAGCTTGTGGAGCTGTACGTCAAATTCCACGGGGAGGCGGAAAAGGAGCCATCTCTTAACGATGAGGCGAGAGCGGAATTTCATAAGCTTGAGCAGGGAGACGAAGAAAATACGGCTCTTTGGAAATGGTTCGTTGAAATAAGCCTTGCAGAATATCAGAAAACGTATGCACAGCTCGGAATAGAATTTGACAGCTACAAGGGCGAGTCCTTCTACACGGATAAAATGCCCGCACAGGTGCAGAAGCTGCGCGATATGGGGCTTATGAAAATAGACGACGGAGCTTCAATCGTAGACCTCGCGAAATACGGTATGCCCCCCTGCCTTATACTTAAGAGAGACGGCTCGACGCTTTATCCGACAAGAGATATTGCGGCTGCGGTTTACAGACAGGAGACCTACGGCTTCGACAAGGCAATTTACGTTACGAGTGCGGGACAGTCTCTGCACTTTGCACAGTGGTTCAAGGTGGTTGAGCTTATGGGATACGATTGGTACGGCAAGCTTGTTCACGTGCCGTACGGAACGGTAAGCATTAACGGCGAAAAGCTTGCGACGAGAACGGGTAATGTTATTCTCCTCCGCGACCTTTTTGCTCTTGCAGTCGAAAAGACGGCAAAAATAATGGAAGAAAAGAATCCTCTGCTTGAGGGCAAGGAAAAAATTGCGGAGCAGATCGGCGTCGGTGCGGTTGTATTTTATTATCTTTCCAACAACCGTATCAAGGATATAAATTTCGTTATGGACGATGCGCTGAATTTTGACGGAAATACGGGACCTTACGTACAGTATACTTATGCCCGTACCTGCTCCGTGCTTTCAAAGGCAGGCGGATTTGATACAAATGCACCCGTAAAGATAACCGCACCCGAGGAGGCGGAGCTGGCAAAGACGCTGGCACGCTTTGAGGAAACCGTATGCGAGGCGATAGATACTTACGAGCCTTCGGTTATAACGAGATATATTCTCGACGTTGCGGGAGCATTTAACAGATTTTATCATAACTGTACAATTCTCGGAGCGTCCGACAATGACGTAAAGAATACGAGACTTGCTCTTACGGACGCGGCAAAGACCGTGCTCGGAAACGCCTTCGGGCTTATATGCCTTGCAAAAACCGAAAAGGTTTGAGCGGCGGATAAATTAATAAAAGTATAAAATAATAATTAACATAATTGAAGAGGTAAATACAATGTCAGGACACAGCAAATGGGCAAACATCAAACACAAAAAGGAAAAGACGGACGCGCAGAGAGCAAAGGTCTTTACAAAAATCGGTAAGGAAATAACAATAGCGGTCAAGGAGGGCGGCGGAGATCCGAATTCCAACTCCAAGCTCCGCGACCTTATACTCAAGGCAAAGGCGAACAACGTTCCGAACGACAATATCGACAGAACGATAAAGAAGGCTCTCGGAAGCACGGGTGAGAACTACGAGGAGGTTGTTTACGAGGGCTACGGTCCTGCGGGAATCGCGGTTATCGTTGAGGCAACGACGGACAACAGAAACAGAACGGCAGGCAACGTTCGTGCATATTTCTCAAAATACCACGGAAATATGGGACAGACGGGCTGTGTGTCCTACCTGTTCAGCGAAAAGGGACTTATCGTTATTTCCAACGAGGACGGAGATATCGACGAGGATAAGCTTATGGAGACTGCTCTTGAGGCGGGAGCCGAGGATTTTGCCGCCGAGGAGGAAGTATTTGAAATATATACCGAGCCCGACGACCTTTACGGGGTCAAGGACGCGCTTGAGGCGGCAGGATATGAGCTTCTGTCGGCAGAAAAAACCAAGGTTGCTTCCAACTATGTAACGCTTGACGGCGAAGAGGATATTAAGTTTATGGGACTTCTTATCGAAAAGCTGGAGGACGACGACGACGTTATGAACGTATATCATAACTGGGAAAACTGCGATTGATTTATACTGCCGATGGGAAGGTATAAAAGACTTTTATCCAATACGGCTATTTTGGGAGCGGGCACTTTTGCATCAAAGGTGCTCGTATTCCTGCTTATGCCGCTTTATACGAACATACTTTCGGCCTCGGAGTACGGCGTTGCGGATATTCTTACACAGACGGCAAGTCTTATAATACCGCTTGCCGCCGCTGGAATATGCGACGCGCTTTTCCGTTTTACTCTCGATACGGACGGAGCGGATACCGACGGAAGAAAAAGAATATTTTCTTCGGCAATTTTTGTTTTGACGGTCGGAAGCGTGCTGACAGTTTTCGGTGTGCAGGTTTTGCGGTGCTTTGAAGTTTTCGACGGCTATATTTGGCTTGTTGCGGCATATGTTATATGCTCGAATTTTCACTCTGCGGCGGCTTATTTTGTCCGCGCTCTCGGAAAAACCACGCTTTTTGCGGCACAGGGAATTGCGAATACGGGCTTGACCGTGGCATTGAACGTATTTTTCCTTGTTGTGCTCAAAATGGGAGTTACCGGCTACGTCCTTTCGGTTGTCGTTGCGGATTTTGTGATGACCGTATTCCTCCTTTTTGCGGCGAAACTTTATGAATACGTTTCGGTAAAAGCAATAAGGCGTGAGGAGCTTCGCGGTATGCTGAAATTCAGTATACCGTATATTCCGACAACCGTTATGTGGCTTGTGACATCTGCAAGTGACAGATATATCGTAACGGCTTACAGGGGAAGCGCGGAAAACGGCTTGTATGCGGCGGCATATAAGCTTCCGACCGTACTGCTGCTCGTATGCGGCGTATTTCTCGAGGCGTGGCAGTTTTCGGTTGTAAAAGACGCCGACGAGGCGGAAAAGCAAAGCTTTTTTTCCGATGTGTACAAAAATTATATGGGAATTATATTTATGGGGGCGTCCGCACTGATTGCGGGCTCGCAGCTCCTTACCCGTATTCTGCTTGCCGATTCGTACTACTCATCGTGGGAATATGTGCCCGTGCTTGTCCTTGCAATGACTTTTTCGGCTCTTGTCTCCTTTTTGGGAAGCGTTTATTTTCTGGAAAAGAAAAGCGTTATGTCTATGCTGACGGCGATATCGGGTGCGGTGATAAATATCGTCATAAATTTTGTTTTGATACCGGACAGAGGTGCCATGGGAGCGGCAATCGCCACGTTTATAAGCTATGCGGCGGTGTATGCGATAAGAGCCTACGATACGCGCTTTTACGTCAGGTTTAACCTGCATACCGTCAAGCTGATTATTAATACCGTGGTACTTTTGCTTCAGACGTTTACGATTATATCGGCAGTGCGGTATTGGCAGTATATGCAGATATTGGCGGTTTGCTTTATGCTTTTCTTCAACGGACGCGATATATTTGTGTTTATTTGCAGACTTATCAAAAAAATAACGAAAAAAAGCGAAAAAAATTAAAAAAACTATTGCAAAAAAGCTTTTTGTATGATATAATATTTCTTGCTGTGTAAAAACGGCAGAAGGACGGTCCGCTGCGAAGCTCTGCATGAACGCCCGGATATTATTTTTAGGAGGACTGAAAAATGAATCTCATTCAGGCTTTTACAAATGAGCAGTTGAAAACCGAGATACCGGAAATCAACGTAGGTGACACTATTCGTGTACACAACAAAATCAAGGAAGGAAACCGCGAAAGAATCCAGATGTTCGAGGGTACCGTTA
>CAYVLG010000033.1:0-9785 GCA_964452345.1 uncultured Lachnospiraceae bacterium | reverse complement strand
CCGGAACTATGCTTCTTTCACAGGCAGTGGGCGTTATAATGGGCGCAAACGTCGGAACGACCGTTACCTCATGGCTTACCGCTTTGTCGGGAATAGGAAGCGGCGGAACGGCAGGCTCTGTTCTGCAATGGCTTAAACCGTCCACGTTTACGCCGATTGTTGCGGTTATCGGTCTCCTGTTTTATATGGTCGGAAAAAACGACAAAAAGAAAAATCTCGGCTTGATATTTCTCGGATTTTCCGTTTTGATGCTTGGTATGGATACAATGTCAGGCGCGGTATCGGGCTTGGCTGAGAACGAAGCCTTCCGCTCTATTTTACTGATGTTTGAAAATCCGATTCTCGGACTTTTGGCAGGCTTTGTGCTTACCGCGATGATGCAAAGCTCATCGGCGTCAATGGGCGTTTTGCAGTCGTTTACTTCAACGGGAGCCATAACCTTCGGCAATGCCGTACCGATTATAATGGGACAAAATATCGGCTCGTGCGTGACGGCGCTGATATCTTCTGCGGGAGCAAGCAAAAACGCCAAGCGCGCGGCAAGCGTACACCTTATGTTCAATATATTCGGTTCCGCAATATGTATGGTGATTTTTTACGTACTGAAGAATCTGCTTGATATTTCGTTCCTCAGCGGAAATATAGACGTGTGGGGAATTGCCGTAACCCATACTTTGTTTAATCTTATAACCGTTATATTTTTACTTCCTTTTTCAAAGCAACTTGAGAAGCTTGCAGTAAAAATAGTAAAGGACAAAAAACAGGACGATGAGTTCAGTTCGTTTGACGAGCGTCTTATAGCTACGCCTTCGGTCGCAATAGAGAAAAGCCGCGAGGGCGTGTTTAAAATGGCAGAGGTGTCGATAAAGGCATTTGAAAGAGCCTGCTCTCTGATAGGAAATTACGACGAAAAACTGTCAGAAAAGGTAAAACGCGATGAGAATATAACGGATGAATATGAAGATAGACTCGGAACGTACCTTGTCCGTATATCCGAAGAAAGTATTCTTGATTCCGAGAAAAACGAAACCGCGAAGCTACTGCATATGATAGGCGATTTCGAAAGAATTTCCGATCACGCCGTTAACATTGCCGAATCTGCCGAAGAGATGAATGATAAAAAAATAGTTTTTTCGGAGAGTGCTCAAAAAGAGCTGTCCGTTCTTATTGCCGCGGTGAGTGAAATAACGAGGCTGTCGTATGACGCGATAAGCAGGAGCGATTATATAACTGCGGCAAGTATAGAGCCGCTGGAGCAGGTCGTAGACAATCTGCGGGATGAAATCAAGAAACGACATATTCAAAGACTTCAAAGCAACGAATGCACAATAGAGCACGGTTTTATACTTTCCGATATTTTAAATAATCTTGAAAGAGTATCGGACCATTGCTCGAATATAGCGGGATGCTTTATCGAAATGTCCAAAAACAATGCTCTTGATCTTCATAAATATTTGAAGGAATACAGAAATGACGGCGAAAAATTCGACGAGCTGTATGCCGTATATTCGGCAAAATACAGCCTTTCGTGATTTGCTTCAAGGGGATACTTTGAGTATCCCCTTGATTTTTTTCTTTATTTGTGATATAATATAGCAAACAGTAAATTGTATTTACCGAATGGAGCTTTAAAATGACAATTGGTGAAAAAATAAAAATGCTTCGTACGCAAAAACTTATGACGCAATCCGAATTGGCGGGAAACGAAATTACGAGAAATATGTTGAGTCGCATTGAAAACGGGGCGGCTCAGCCTTCACTGGATACGTTAAGATATCTTGCCGAAAGACTCAACGTGTCCCCGGGATTTCTGATTGCAAATCCCAAAGACGAGAAAATGTACGTGAAGTACAACGAGATAAACGATATAAAAACAGCGTATCTTTCGGAAAATTACCGTATTTGCAGAGATATGTGTATAAATTTGCAAAGCACGGACGATGAACTTAAGCTTATTCTTGCCGAATGCAACGTTGCAATAGCCAAGGATGAATTCAACAAAGGAAATTTGCACGCCGCCTGCGAATATTTTGATTATGCCTTGTCTGCCTGTGCGGAGACGGTGTATAACACAAATCATATTTCGTCCGTCTGTTCGATGTACTTTAAATATATGCAGCGGCTGTCGGTCTCGTTTTCTTCAAATATTATCGATGAAAACGATGTGCCCGCTTATGCCGCAATGTATGACAGTTTTTGCGTGTATATAAATAAATTGCTTTTGATTGACGGTGACAGCAAGGTTAGCTGCGGCGAAGAAGACATTTACGATTTGCATATAACCGCAATTAATCATATAACCGAAAAAGAGTATCCGCAAGCACTCGAATGCCTTAATAAAATATTGTTCGGTGAAACCGAGATTCCGCGTCCTATGCTTTATTTTGTTTTCTGTGACCTTGAACTTTGCTGTAAGGAAACCGAGGATTTCAGAGGGGCATACGAATATTCTGTTGATAAAACAGAGCTTTTGCAAAGACTGCTTTCTTAAATTTTTGAATATCTTTCAACCGCACGTTTGAGTATAAACCAAGACGCTGCATAGAATATAAGAGCAGCGAGTATATCGGAAAGATAATATGCAACCATAATCAGTATCTCGGACAAATCCGACGGCAATCCGTATGAAATATCGTAAAATATTCTCATGGCGACGTTTACCGCGGCGAGCATTATTCCCGCCGCCAAAGCCGAGCGCTGAAGGGGATTGTCTTTTGAAAATACCTTGTCGAATTTTATTTTAAAGCTGTCTGTCGAGCCGCCAAGTTTCAGGGCGGCTTTTTCCTTTTCGGTTCGCACCGTGTTGTATTTTTTACTTATTCCGGACGAAATTGCAGCTACAAATGTAAGCTGAAGAAGCTCAAAAGCGATATATACCGATATGTTGAATATATCGGAGCCGTCAATATAGCCGTAGCTTAAAAAGCTGATGCCGAGAGAGACAAGACGGCGCAGAAGAGTTGCGGCGGCATATACGGCACATAAGGATATCAACCCTTTGTTTTTTTCGGCTGTTGCCGTATAAATTATAAGAGAATAGCACACCGCAAACGTAAATATTTCAATAAGCTTCAGCAAAAGCTCCGTAAGATCCGGCAGTATGGTTACGCTGACGGTTATGTCCGTGCTTAAATATATGTAAGCGGGCGTAATCAAAAGCTCCATTAAGCCAAAAGCTATGGCGCAAAAAATCGCCATTGTCTTTTTGGGTTTGAATATATATGTCTTTTCGGTTTGTGCTTCCGTTTTTTTCATAGCTCCTCCAAAATTGTGATTAAATATATTATAGCATAATATTCTTTTCGATTGGTGTTATATTTGTAAATATTTTATTTTTTGAGGTCATATTTTTTTGCGGCGTCACATAAAATGAAAATAAAAAAGGACGGTATAATATTTATGAATACGGATGCCATAAATACTCAGGCAAGAGTATTGAATTTTAATGCGGACGCTGATTATTGCCTGCTTAACGAATACGTCGACATTCTTTCGGAAAGATATCCGATGCTTTCGGTTACGAGCATAGGACAAAGCGTGTGCGGCAGAAGAATACCTATGCTTACGGTCGGAAAAGGAAAAAAGTGCGTTTTGTACATAGGCGGACAGGCAGGGAATGACGGAGGAAGCGTATCCGTGCTTATGCGATACGTGAACGAATTGTGCGAATACGAAGCGTGCGGAGGAAGAGCATACAAATGTTCTATTGCGTATATGCTTGCCGCACGTACCGTTATCGTAATACCTATGCTCAATCCCGACGGAGCGGAATACCGTATACACGGTATTGATTCCGATAATCCTATGTACGAGGCACTTTTGCAAAGAAATACAGAGATATCCGCTTGGAGCGGAAATGCGAGAGGTGTAATGCTTGAAGAAAATTACGGCGAATGCTTTGACGACCCGCGCTCTTTTGAACCCGAAACGGGAGCGGTGAGAAATTACCTGATGTTCAACAGGGATATCGGATTGGTGATATCACTTAATAAGGGAGAAAATTCCGCGGTATGCTCTCAAACCGCGGTTACTCCGCCTCGGCTCAATTCAATCGGAAGGTGCCTTGCCGATTTTGCTTCATGTGAATATTCCCGTACAGAAAGACAAGGTACGCTTTGCGGATTTTGCGCAAACGAGCTTGTGATACCTGCATTTGAAATGTACGGCAAATATTCGGACGGCGATATTTTCGGAGATTATATCCGTCAGCGTGCGGCGCTGTTTTTAGCTCCTACCTTGATATAAACGTTGTTTAAAATTTTCAAAAAGCCTATTTCGGTAGGCTTTTTTTAATGTCGGTTATTATGGCGAATATTTTGTGTTTTTTTGGTGAAACCTATTTTATTTACGGAGAAAGTGTGCTATAATAAATAATAACCGAAGCAACGGAAGGAAAAAGATTATGGGCAAAAAACGTGAGCGCGTTATGCATATATTTGAAGACAAGCCGATAGAAACCAAAAAGCACTATTCAAAAAAACATGCGGCTGCCATTTTGTCCGTTATATCCGTTGTGCTTTGTATTCTTACCGTTATAGGTGTTGTTTTCATTCGCACACGTTTTTCAAATACCGATGCCATACGCGATTGGGTTGAAGAAAATTTCGTTCTCGGTATATTGGTTATGATGTTTGTATGCGCGGCGCAGGTAGTTATAGCATTTATTCCAGGAGAGCTTGTCGAAATAGCCGCAGGCTATGCCTTCGGCGGCTGGCTCGGTGCTCTTATTTGTACCGTCGGTGCGACGTTGGGAAGTATCATTGCCATAATTCTTGCAAGGCGTTTCGGCAGAGGACTTGTCGAATCTCTTTATTCCCGCGAAAAAATAGACGCGCTTCCGATTATAAATTCACCGAAAAAAAGAAATGCTATGACATTTTTGCTGTTCCTTATCCCCGGTACCCCGAAGGATTTGCTGACATATGTTATAGGACTTACAGATATGAGTATACCTCTTTACGTTGCTCTTACGGTTGTTGCAAGATTTCCTTCGATAATTATGTCGACTCTCGGAGGCGGGGCATTGGGAGACAACAATTTTTTTCATGCATTGATTATATTCGCAGTTGCCGCCGCGGTAAGCGGTATAGGCTATATCGTTTATCTTTCCATAAAACAAAAGCACAGAAAAACGAATAATACGGATTGATAATATAAAATGCCGACGGAGCTTTTTGACACCGTCGGCGTTTTGAACTATATTTTGTTTTTGACGATATATTTTGCAATAAAGGCTTTGAATTTTGTTTCCTCACCCGAGCGTATACGCTTTATGTTTTCAGTGTGTTTGAGAAACATACTTATGCTGCATACCGACGCCATAAGGAAGGCGGCTATACTTTGAAGCCTGAATCCTACGAGTATCGGAAAAAGAATTGCCGCGGAGAGGGCGATAACACAGCCGTAATCGAAAATAAATGCAAGCAGCAGACAGAGGACCAGGAGCAGAAGAAACAGCCGCGGACTTACGCCGAGCACGAATCCGCCGTAGCTTGCAAGCCCCTTTCCGCCGTTGAATCCGAGATAAAACGGATAATTGTGTCCCAATACGCACGCGCTTCCTGCCGCGAGACCCGAAAAAGTAAGCTCACGAAAAAGAAAACAGCATAGCGTAACGGCGCCGAATGCCTTGAAAAAGTCAAACAGCATTACGAATATTCCCCAATACCGTCCGAAATGCACAAAAGTATTGCTTGCACCTAAATTTTTGGTTCCGCCTTGCCGTAAATCAACGTTTTTGATTTTTCCCAAAACATACGACGGGCTTATACTGCCCAAAGCATATCCTATCAGCGCACAGATAACATAAAACATTTTTCACCTCGGGTAAAGTCAATAAAAATTATAATAAAAAATTGCAGTAAAGTCAATAGAAAAACAGAATTTTGTTTTTATGTAAAATTTTTTTGAAAGCCCTTTAAAAATATCGGATTATGTATTATAATATATATAATAAAGCGAAAATGCAAAAAAACGGAGGACGTATGAAACAAAAGTATACCATAAGAGTTGCAGACATAGAAATGAACGTTATCACAGAGGAGTCTCCCGAGGCGGTAGAGGCACTTGTTGCCATAGTGGACAGAAAAATGCGTGAAATCGAGTCGTCGAGCAAGCACTGTACAAAAAGCGAGGCGGCATTGCTTTGCGCACTTGATTCGTGCTCCGAAAGAATAAAGGCGCAGAGAAAAATAAAACTTCTCGAATCAAAGCTTGCTCTTGCCGAAACAACGGTAGAGGAGCTTGAAATGGAAAACGAAGAATTGAAAAATCAGCTTCCCGCCAACGGACTTGTTTAATTGCATTATGGAAAAGCCTAACAGAACCGCCGCCGCGATAAGGGAAGGGACGCTCTTTCCTGAGCTGCTGTCTCCTGCCGGGTCGTATGAGGCACTTATGGCGGCGATAGACGGCGGAGCCGACGCCGTCTATATGGGCGGAGCTGCTTTTAATGCACGCATACACGCCAAGAATTTTACCGAGGAGGAGCTTAAACGGGGAATTTCTCTTGCTCATTCATACGGTGTGAAAATATATATAGCCGCCAATACTCTGGTTTATGACAGGGAGCTTGACGGCTTTTTGCGCGCGGTCGAATACGCCTATAAAAGCGGAGCCGACGCACTGATTATAGCCGACTTGGGCGCGGCGTCGGAGGTTGCCAAAAGAATACCGATAGAGCTTCACGCAAGCACACAGCTGTCGGGACATTGCATTGAGACCTCGGAGCTGCTTGCAAATGCGGGATTTTCTCGTATGGTTTGCGCGCGTGAAATGAGTTATCGAGACATAAAAAGCTTTACAGACAGCTCTTCTCTTGAAGCGGAGGTGTTTGTACACGGAGCTCTTTGCGTTTGTCATTCGGGACAGTGTCTGTTTTCGTCGCTTGTCGGCGGACGGAGCGGAAACCGCGGAGAGTGTGCCCAGCCGTGCCGTTTGCCGTATAAGACCAATGACGGTAAAAACGGCTACCCGCTTTCACTTAAGGATTTAACGCTTTCTCGTCACGTTACGGAGCTGTTCGAGCTTGGTGTCGCTTCTCTGAAAATAGAAGGAAGAATGAAGTCTCCCGAGTACGTCAGGGACGTAACCCGAATTTGGCGTCGGCTGCTTGACGAAAGACGAAACGCTTCGGCTGATGAAATAAGGGAGCTTGAAGCCGTTTTTTCGCGCGGCGGCTTTACAGACGCGTATTTTACGGGCAAAATCGGTCATAATATGCTCGGCGTGCGCTCCGAGGAGCAAAAGCAGGTTTCGAGAGAGCTTGTGCCGTTTAATGGGATATCAAGAAAAATTAAGCTGAAAATGGATATTTCGATTATCGGTAATATCCCCGTAACGCTTACGGTTTCCCGTATCGACAACGGAGCCTCGGTAAGTGTTGTCGGTGACGTACCGCAAATTGCACGTACTGCGCCGATAGATTACGATACGGTTAAGAGAAGCCTTTCAAAGCTCGGAGATACTCCGTATATCCTTGATGGCGTCAATATCAAAATTGACGAAGGACTTATGATTCCCGTATCTGTACTCAATGCCTTGAGACGCCGTGCGATTGATGAGCTGAACCTTTGCGGAGTGCGGGAAATACGGGAAGTAAAATGCGTTTCTTGTAAAAATGTTCCGTCAAATATTCGCACACCTCAAAAAACAGCCGTGTTTTATAATACGGAAAACATACCGCCGTCGGCGTATTCCTATTTTGATATTATATACACTCCGCTCGAAAAATATAACGGTAATTCAAACGGAGTTTTGCTTCCTCCGGTTATTTTTGACAGTGAACGGGGTAAGGTGGAAAAAATGCTGCTCGACGCCGAGGAAAAGGGGGCTAAACACGCACTCGTTTCGAATCTCGGTCACATTGGACTTTTGAAAAAAACACATATGAGGCTCCATGGCGATTTTCGCCTGAACGTAACGAATAATTCGTCCGCGGCTTTTTTCGAGAACGCAGGATTTGAGGATGTTATTTTATCGCCCGAGTTGTCTATACCTCAAATGAGAGATATCAATGGAAAGGTCAGCGTATGCGTTTACGGCAGAATACCTTTGATGATTACCGAAAAATGCGTCGGCAGGGAAATAGCAAGCTGCGGTATGTGCGATAAAGACAAAGCGATTCTGAAGGACCGAAAAAATGCGGAGTTTCCCGTTTTGCGCACATTTGACCACAGAAGTACCGTGTTTAATTCTGTTCCGATTTATATGGCGGACAGACAGGCGGAGCTTGATAAAGCAGGGATTTGTATGCGGCATTATATTTTTTCGGATGAAAATATAATGCAAGCCGACGGCGTTATCAATGCTTATAAAAAGCGTATTCCTCCAAAACCGTCCGAAGCCGTAAGACGGATAAAATAAATGAACAGTGCCTCGGGCTGAGGCACTGTTCATTTATTTTTGTTTATCCAATATCTTGCCGTCGACGCTTACCGTCGGCTCACCGCTTTTCGGAAAATCGAGCATTGCGGGACTTTCACCGAGGCGGAACATTTGATTTGTACCGCGAAGCTTGAAGGGCTTTACGCTTATGTCGTATTCGTCTCCGTCGATATTTACTATCGCTTTCCCCGTTATATATGAGCAGGTCAGTGAAACCGTGTGCAATATTTCGTTTCCGTTATCCGAAGCCTCGGAAAATTCCCATTTATAGCTTTTTGACATAATATTCTCCTTAATAAAGATACGGTATTACGATATGTCCCGAAAGATCAAAGACAATATCCTTGGAAAGTATGGCTTCGGCTACGTCGTAGGAGTCGCGCAGTTTATGCTTTGTTCTTGTAAGACATACGGCGTGTCTGCCCTCCGAGTGAAAGTCGCTTCCGCCTGAAACGGTGAGATTGTTATCTCTTGCAAATCTGCACGCGATTGCAATTTGAGAGTTTTGACCCGGGTGTGAATTGAATGTTTCTATGCCGTCGACGTATCCGAGAGGCGTAGGCTCCATATCCTTGCGGAAAGGGTGGGCGTGCAAAATTATGTTCTTTTTGTTTTTAAACTCTTTGTAAAACGTATAAATATCGGTGCTTACAAGACTTGCCATTTTTTCAATATCGTCGGGGCATATGCCGTAAACCAAATAGTCGTTTATGGTTCCCGCAAAACGTATTTCAACTCCGAGAGCAACCGAGAGGTCTGTATTTTTTGCCGCTTCGACCGCCTTGTAATAATCCGAAAGGTAGTACTCCGCAACCTCCACGGCGTTTTTTCCTATAAGGTGCTTTTCTGTCAGGTGATTTGTCAGTGTAAGCGTCGAACAGCCTGCCGCAAGATAAAGACCTACTGTTTCCTCGGCTGAAAAATGTCCGCAGGCGCTTACAGGCTTGGAATGAGCGTGAAGCTCCGTTTTGTATTTGTATTCTTCGGCTATTGTTTTGAAATCCATTTTTGCTCCTTTGAATTTTTATATGTATTTTATATCATTTCTTCGGGCTTGAATACTTTGTCGAATTCTTCTTCCGTAAGACAACCGAGGCGGACGCAGGCTTCTTTCAGCGTTATGCCTTCGCTGTATGCGAGCTTTGCAACCTTTGCGGCATTTTCGTAGCCTATATACGGATTAAGTGCCGTTACAAGCATAAGAGAATTGTTGAGGTTTTCGTTCATCTTTTTTCTGTCCGCAACAATACCCGAGGCGCAGTTCTTGTCAAACGACGTTACTGCATCCGAAAGAAGTCTTACCGACTGCAAAAAATTATATATACATACCGGCATAAATACGTTTAATTCAAAATTCCCCTGAGAAGCAGACATTCCGACAGCAACGTCGTTTGCCATCA